>NZ_JBFUEP010000013.1:0-80399 GCF_056403895.1 Pedococcus sp. P2_E5 | reverse complement strand
CTTCCGGCTCGGCCCCCCGGACGGCGCGCCGGCGGGCGGTGGGCACCTGCGGGTAACCGTGGGCGCGGCGGGGGACGACCCCGAGAGCCTCGACGGCCTCGCGCAGGCCCTCGCCGAGGCGGCCCTCGCGGGTGGGCGACCAGCGCGGGCCCGCTGACGCGACCCTTGACGCCACGACGCACCGGACGGCACGAAGGCCGGGCTGCAGGGTTGCCCGGCCTCCGGCCCGCCGCCCGAAGGCGGACGCCTCATTCCCCCGACCACACACGCTAACGGCCGGTCCTACTCCTCAGGATCGTTCAATTCGCGTATGAGTGCACCCGAATTGATGAGGTCGCGATGGCAATTCTCCGTCTATTCAAGGCATTTCGCACGCGGCACCACCGGACGGCCTCGACCGCCTCGGCGTGTCGCCCTCAGGCGACCTTCCGACGTGAGTGCGAAGGACCTGATCGCCAACGTAGCGACCCACCAGGGCAGGGCAGATCACCCCAAGCGCGCACCACCCCTACGCCATATCCACCGGCTGACCTGACCCCTTGTGGCTAGTCAGGCGCAGACCCAAGTCGACGAGACCCGTCGCATCCGCAGGGTCCGCAGGCTCGCTCCGCGCCCGGCGGAGCTGCGCGCGGAGGGCGTGGGATTCGAACCCACGATGGGTGTAACCCCATAGCGGTTTTCAAGACCGCCGCACTAGGCCACTATGCGAGCCCTCCTTGGCCGCGCGGCATACCCGCAGGACCAGGGGACACGGTATCGCTCGTCACCGCGCGGCACCGCACGACCGCGTCGCGGTCCCCCACGCGGGCGGTCCCCCAGCAGTCGCCTCCTCGACGGTGGCGTGCTCGAATGGCCGGGTGGATGCGGACGAGCTGGCGCGACGCTTCGCACTGGGTGGCGCCGCGAGGCTGTCCGACGGCCCCGTCGCGCGCGGCAGACAGGGCGTGGTGTGGCGGCTCGAGACGACGGACGGCACCTGGGCGGTGAAGGTGCCCTTCCACCCGTCGACGGAAGAGGAGGTGCGGCTGGCGACGACGTTCCAGGAAGCGGCCCACGCCGAAGGCGTCCCGACACCGCAGGTGCGTCGGACCGAGGACGGCCTGGTGTTCGCCAGCCTGCGCGGCAGACAGGCACGGGTGTACGAGTGGGTCGACCTGTGTCCACCCGACACCCACCTCGATCCCGCGCAGGTCGGCGCGGTCGTGGCCGCCCTGCACAAGGTTTCGGTCGAAGTCCCGGTCGGCGTCTCAGTCGGTGACACCGCCGTCTCGGTCGTCGACCCGGGCCAGATCGACCCGTGGTACCGCGAGCCAGTGGGAGCCGACCGCTGGGACCGACTGGTCCAACAGCTCCAGGACGCGGGGGCGCCGTTCGCCCGCAGACTGGCCGACCTGCGTGACGAGCTCGTCGCCCTGGAGTCCTGGATCGAAACACCGCAGACGATCGCGACCTGTCACCGCGACCTCTGGGCCGACAACGTCCTGCCGACTGCCGATGGCGGTCTGTGCGTCATCGACTGGGAGAACAGCGGGCCGGCCGATCCGAGCCAGGAGCTCGGGTGCGTGCTCTTCGAGTTCGGCCGCTCGGACCCCGGTCGGACGCGAGCGCTGGTCAACGCCTACCGCGACGCCGGGGGGCCGGCCACAGTGAGCCGACGAGGCCACTTCTCGATGCTGATCGCGCAGCTCGGCCACATCACCGAGCTGGCGGCCACCGACTGGCTGCAACCCAACCCGCGTTCACCGGACCGCGCGGACTCGGTCGCGTGGATCGGGGAGGTGCTGGACGAGCCGCACACGCGCGACCTGCTCGACTCCGTGCTGGCGTCCACCCGGCAGGCCGCTGACCAGCGTCTTTGTTAAGGTCGAAGGAACCGACCAAAGGATGCGAACCATGGCAAAGCTCACCTTCCTCGCCGGTCTCGCTGCGGGCTACGTGCTCGGGGCCAAGGCCGGTCAGAAGCGTTACCAGCAGATCAAGACCCAGACCGACCGCGTGTGGGGCAGTGACACGGTGCAGTCCCGCGTCGACACCGTCAAGCAGGTCGTGAAGGACCAGGCGCCCCTCGTGGCGGCCAAGATCGGTGACGTCGCCAAGACCGCTGGTGCCAGCGCCAAGGAGCGCCTCACTGGTGAGGAGCTCCCGGAGACCCTGCACCGCGGGACCGACGGGCGGCTGCACGCCGACACCACCGGCTTCGGACCGGGGCCGGGCAAGCTGCCCTGACCAGCGGGCGACAGCCCACACGGGCGCACGGCACCCGAGGCACAACGGAAGCGGCACGGCATACGGAGTCCGGTATGCCGTGYCGCTTCTGTGTTGCTGGACTCAACGGCGTCGCCGAGGAGGTCCGGCTGGGCGCGTGCTGGGAACCCCTGACCAGCACCTTCCACAACCTGACCTACCCGGCGACGCGCCCCGAAGGGCGGGACGGCAGCACGCCCCCACGAACTGCCGCCCAGCCCGCTGGCACCCCTGTGACCAGCGGTCCTTCATCGCCCGGACCCGTCGACCCCTGCGACAGGTCCTGCACGACATTGGCGTCCTCTCCGTTGTGCCCTCCTCGGTCCCCCGACCAGGTCTGACACTGGACAAGAGTCGGCTGCCGGGCCGCTGATACATCGACGTCGAAGAATTCTTGCCGGCGAGTTCTCGGGGGCTGTCCGGTATCAACCAGCCCGTCTCGTTCTCCTGTCAGATGACGCATTCCCTCACTACGCTGAACACCGCACGCGTGGTCGGCACGACCCTCAGGAGATCCGATGGCCGCATCAGCCCCCCCGCCGTCCCCTGGACCGGGACCCACACCCTGGGTCGCGATCCCGCGCTCGGCGGCGCGGCGCCTGGACGTGCGCGTGCTCGACCCCGCCAAGGCCGTGCGGCTCGATGGTGACGACGCCCTCGCGCCCACCCTCTATGCCGGGAACCGCCTGCTCGTGCGCGGACTGGCCACGGAGTCCGCGCGCGGTCCGATCAGCGCACTCTCGGCGATCGCCGAGCGGCTGGGCTACTACGCCGACGCCAAGCGGGACGCGCGGTTCGAGGCGTTGGTCGCACAGAACGAGCTCGTGGGCCAGGTCGACACCGCCGTCTCCACGACGGTGGAGTTCCGTCCCTTGCCGGACCGTCCCGTCGTGGCCCCGGACGCCTGGCTGATCCTGCAGACCCTGCGCGCGGAGGACCCGGAGTCGGCGAAGTCCGTGAGCCTCAGCCACATCGTGACAGCGTCGGGCTACGGCTCTGGCGTGGGTTACGGCTCGGGCGTGGGCTACGGCTCTGGCGTCGGCTACGGCTCCGGGGTCGGCTACGGCTCTGGCGTCGGCTACGGCTCCGGGGTCGGCTACGGCTCGGGCGTGGGAGACGGCGACGTGCAGATGCCCGGCGGCGGGCCCTCGCCCCGCTGCCCGGTGGTGTGGGCAGGTCCGGGACCCGCGCCCCAGGGAGAGGCAGCGGGCGACGCCGAGGGCGCGACGAACGGCCCGGTCGTCGCACTGCTCGACACCGGACTCGGGCAGCACTCCTGGTTCGGCTACGGCGTCATCCGGAACGTCACGGTCGACGGCATACCCATCGGCGAGCGCTTCAGCCCCGCCGACGACCCGGAAGTGTCGGGCTGCACCCTCGACCGGGTCAACGGCCTGCTCGATCCGTTGGCCGGCCACGGCACGTTCATCGCCGGCGTGGTGCGGCAACGCTGCCCCGAGGCCACGCTGATGATCGTCCCCGTCATGCACGGCGACGGCGTGACCGACGAGGCCTTCCTCGTGGAGACGCTCGGACTCCTCTACGTCCGCCAGCTGCTCGCCCACTCCGACGTCGACAAGGGGCCGGCGATCGACGTCCTGTCGCTCTCGCTCGGCTACTACCACGAGACGCCCGGGGCGTTCGACGACGAGCCGGCGTTCTGCGGCATCCTCAGGGCGCTGGCCGGCACCGGCGTCGCGGTGGTGGCCGCCGCCGGTAACGGCGGCACCAACCACGAGTTCTACCCCGCAGCCTTCGCGGTCGCGGGCGGCTTCGACCTGCCCGTCATGAGCGTCGGCTCCCACAACCCCGACGGCCGCACGGTGTCGGTGTTCTCCAACACCGGTCCGTGGGTTCGCACCTATCGGTGTGGGACCGCGGTCGTGAGCACCATGCCGATCACGTTCAACGGCAGCCTGCAGTCGGTCCTGCTACAGCCCGCCGCACCTGACCCGGCGGCAGCCCGCCCGCTGCGCGGGTCGTGCGACCCCGACGACTACTCGAGCGGGTTCGCCCTCTGGAGCGRCACCTCGTTCGCAGCGCCTGCGTATGCCGGTGACCTGGCCGCCAGCCTCGTCGGGGAGGAATGGTGCGAAGTCACCGACCCGAAGGCTGAGGGCACCGACCCGAAGGCTCGGGCCGAGAGCACCGATCGGAGGGCTCGGGCCGAGGCACTCTCGAAGGCACGGGTCGAGGGGCTGGCCAAGGCCATCGCGACGCTCGAGGACGGCGAGCGGTGATGCACGCAGAGGGCGGCACCCGCAGCCTCGCCGAGCTGGCAGCACGCGCGTTCGCCGACTACCGCGACGGTCGACCGGAGGCGATGTCGCAGCTGGTGGACAACACCACCACGCTGCTCTGGCACACCGCCCGGGCGCAGGGGCTCAGCGCCCCGCAGGCCGAGGACGTCGTGCAGAACACGTGGTTGGCGCTGGTCCAGCACGCGTCGGGGATCACCGACCCCCAGGGCGTGCTGAAGTGGCTGCTCACCACCACCCGACGCGAGGCCTGGGCCGTGTCCAAGCGGGCGCGGCGCGAGGACGTCCGCGAGGACATGGGGGATGCGATGCCCGAGGTCGCCACGACCAGGGACGAACCGGCCGAGGTCGTCGTGCGCAGCCAGGAGCAGGGCCTGCTGTGGCGCCACTTCAAGGATCTGCCCGAGCGCTGTCAGCAGCTGCTGCGCGTCATCGCCCTCGCCGACCGACCTGACTACGCGCAGGTCGCCGACGCGCTCGGCATGCCCGTCGGCAGCATCGGGCCCACCCGCGGCCGATGCCTGGCCAAGCTCCGAAGTGCCCTGCTCGGCGACTCGGGATGGGCGACGTCATGAGCGACGACGTCATCAGCGGCGACGGTGTGAGCGGCGACGGCGACTGGGAGGCCGCGGCACTCGGCGACATCGACGACCAGGACCTCAGGGCCCTCGCGACGCTCCGGACCATCCTGCAGGCGAGCGACCCCGTGCCGGGCGGCCTGGCCGAGCGGGCCAAGTTCGCGATGTCCGTGGCCGCCCTCGAGGCGGAGGTCGCCGAGATCACGACGACGACGGCCGAGCTCGCCGGCGTGCGCTCCACGCAGTACGACCGGGCTGGCACCATCACGTTCTCCAGCGACCAGCTCAGCGCCATGATCACCATCGAGATGGTCGACGGCGGTGGCGCCCGGCTGAGCGGCTGGGTCACCACCGGACCCACGCACGTCGAGCTGCGCGAACGGTCACGAACCCAGGAGACCACGACCGATGACGCCGGCCGCTTCACCTTCGCGTCCGTCGAGCGCGGGCTCGTCCACCTCGTCATGCGGCGGCTCGACGACCCGCAGAGCCGCCCGGTCATCACTCCCGCCATCGAGATCTGAGGTACGACATCGAGGTTGCTGACCACCAGGTCGCCGAGCTCCTGGCCCGAGCGCGGAACCTCAACGAGATCGGTCGGTTCCGTGACGCCGAGCGCAGCCTCCGCCGCGCCCTCGTGCTGGCGGAGCGCCTGGATGGCGAGGAGCGGGTGTCGACGCGGTCGCGGCTGCTCATCACCCTGGCCTGGCCGACCCTGGCGCTGCACGGACTGGACCAGGCCCTGGCGATGCTCGCCGAGTCGCGCGAGCAGAGCGACTCGGCCCGGCTGCGCGCACTGAGCTGGATCCAGGAGGCAGTCGTCCACGTCTCCTGCCAGGACTGGCGGGCGGCCCTCAGCGCCCTGGACAGGCTCGGCGACACGGACGGGTTGCTCGTCCCGGGCGAGGAGGTCGCGGCCCGGATCAACGCGGGGCTGGCCCACCTCTCCCTGCTCGAGCTCGGACCGGCCCGCACCGACCTCATGACCGCGCTCGAGGTCAGCGTGGAGCACGGGCTGGTCGAGCAGGAGTTCAAGGTCCGCCACAACCTCGGCTGCCTCGAGTACTACGCGGGCCGGCTCCCCGAGGCCATCCGCCTGATGCGCGAGGCCGACGAGATGGACGTGCAGGTCGGCCGGGTGAGGGCACAGCACGACCTGGCGCTGGTCCTGCTCGAGGTCGGGCTGCTCGACCAGGCGCGCGAGACGCTGACCCGCGCTCTCGACGAGGCCAGGCGCGACCGCCACCGCCTCGAGGAGGCCGACCTGCGGCTCGACCTCGCGACGACCGCGCTGCTGCGCGACGACCTCTCGACCGCCCGCGACCACCTCGACGCCGCCGTGGCGGCCTTCCGCGCCAGGGGGGCCGGCGAGCGCCAGCGGAGCGCCGCACTGCTGCGCGCCTGGGTCGCGGTGACCGAGGGGGTCGTGCCCCGCGCACTCGACCGCACCCTCGCGCCGTGGTTGGGCGTCGACCGACCGGTCACGCCCGACGAGCGCCTCGCTGCGCGGGTGCACGTCGAGGCCTTGTTGCTGCGGGGGCAGGTCGCCGAGGCCGGGTATGCCGTGCAGCGGCTTCGGGGACGGGTGCGCCAGGGGTTCGCCGCCGACATGCACGACCGCCTGCTGGTCGCGAAAGTGGCTGCGGCACAGGGCGATACGACTGCGTCCCGCAGGGCGGTCCGCTCGGCCATGCACCGACTGACCGGGCGGCAGGCACCGAGCCAGAGCGTCGAGATCCGGTCGGCCCTGGCCCTGCACGGTCGCCGGATCGCGGACTTCGACGTCAACGATGCCCTCGCGAGCGGGTCGCCCGTGCGGGTCTTCGACGCCGTGGAGCGCTGGCGCGCGGTGTCCCACCGCCTGCCTCTGCTGTCCACACCGGAGGACGGGCGGTCGGCCGAGCTGGTCGCCGAGCTGCGCCAGGCCCGTCGTGAGGGAGCCGCGCCCGGCGAGGAGGGGGCTCGTCAGCGCGCCCGCGCCGCCGAGCTCGAGTGGGAGGTCAGCCGTCTGGACTGGTCGCGGGCCGAGTCCGACGGTGGCGCGGCCGCCGTGGCCCCGGTCGGGCATGCCGCCACCCGGGAGCTGCTCGGGTCCCGTGGCGAACAGGCCTTGGTCTGGGTCGCACAGGACGGAGAGGAGTACGTCCTGGTCGTGACGGCCAAGGGGACCCGGCTCCACCACGTGGGACCGGCCGCCGAGGTCGCGGCTCTGGCGGACCGGCTCACGCGGGACCTGCACGCGCACGCGTTCGCCGGCACCAACCCGGCCCTGGAGGCGGCCGTCGGCCGCGCCGCGGCCGGCTCCCWGGCTGCGCTCGACCAGCGGCTCTTTGCCGCCGTTCAGCTGTCCGACGGACCCGTCGTCGTGGTGCCCGGGCGAACGCTCATGGCGGTGCCCTGGGGGATGCTGCCCAGCCTCTCGGGCCGTCCGGTCACGATCGCCCCATCGGTGACCCGTTGGTCCTCCCCTCTGCTCTCGGCCGAGAGCCTTCCGGTGGAGCGGCTCAGGGTCACGACGCTGACGGGGCCGAGGCTCGAGCGCGCTGCCGCAGAGGCGGCCGCGGTGACCGAGGCCTGGGAGAGGGTCGGCGCCCTGGCGACCCGTCACGAGGGGGCGACCGCGCAGACGGTGCGGGACGCCTTGTCGGGTGCCGGCCTGGTCCACGTGGCGGCGCACGGCACCCACGAACGCCAGAGCCCGTGGTTCTCGTCGTTGCGCATGGCCGACGGCCCGGTCTTCGCGCACGAGCTACCGAGACAGGCGACGGCGCACCACGTCGTGCTGTCGGCGTGCGACGTGGGACGGCTAGACCCCCGCCCCGGGGACGAGCCCCTCGGGCTCACGGCCGCACTGATGGCGCTCGGCGTGCGCAGCGTCGTCGCGCCGGTTGCGCCGGTGTCAGATGCCGCTGCGGCTGATGCGATGGGGACCTACCACCGGCACCTGGCGGACGGCGACTCCGCGTCCGAGGCCCTGGCCGCGACGCTGACCGCCCACCCGGGCGCGGGCGCCTTCTGCCTCTACGGCACCGACTGGCGGCCGGAACCGGCTCAGATCCAGAGGGCGGGGTCCTTGAACATGGCTTCGTAGGGGTCCTCGTGGCCCTGCGGGAAGCGGATCACGGCCGGAATTCCCGTGGCAATCGCCCCAGCCGGAACGTCTTTGACCACCACGGAGTTCGCGCCGATCTGCACGTCGTCACCGATGTAGACCGGACCGAGGATGCGGGCGCCTGCCCCGATCGTGACCCGCGACCCGACGGTGGGGTGCCGCTTGACGCGCTGCAACGAGCGACCACCCAGCGTGACGCCGTGGTAGAGCATCACGTCGTCTCCGACCTCGGCCGTCTCGCCGATCACGACGCCCATCCCGTGGTCGATGAAGAACCGGTGGCCGATCACGGCACCGGGGTGGATCTCGACCCCCGTGACCGAGCGCACCACCGTCATGACGACACGGGCCACCGACTTCGCCCAGCCGCCACGCAACCACAGGCGGTGGGCGAACCGGTAGGCCCAGATCGCGTGCAGCCCGGGCGAGTTCAGCGCGACGTCAACGCGCGACGTCGCGGCCGGGTCGCGGGCGATCGCGGCGTCGAGGTCGTCGACGATGCGGCTGCGCGCGCGCCGGGCGTACAGGGCGAGGGTCACGGAAGAAGCGCCACCTTGGGTCGGGTCGGTCAGTCGAGCAGGTCGGAGAAGAGGATCGTCGACAGGTAGCGCTCACCGAACGACGGGATGATGACGACGATCGTCTTGCCGGCGCTCTCAGGACGCCTGGCGACCTGGTCTGCCGCCGCGAGCGCCGCACCCGAGGAGATCCCGACGAGCAGGCCCTCCTCCTTGGCCGCGCGCTTGGCCCACTCGACGGCCGTCTCGGCGTTGATGTCGATGACCTCGTCGTAGACGGTGCGGTCGAGGATCTCGGGCACGAAGTTGGCGCCGATGCCCTGGATCTTGTGCGGGCCCGGCTCACCGCCGTTCAGGATCGGCGACTCGGCCGGCTCGACAGCGACGATCTGCACGCCGGGCTTGCGCGCCTTGAGGACCTGTCCGACGCCGGTGATGGTGCCGCCCGTGCCGATGCCGGCGACGACGATGTCGACCTGGCCGTCGGTGTCCTTCCAGATCTCCTCTGCCGTCGTCTTGCGGTGGATCTCCGGGTTGGCCTCGTTGGCGAACTGCCGCGCGAGGATCCCCCCGCGCTCTGCCGCGATCTCCTCGGACTTGGCCACGGCGCCCTTCATGCCCAGCGCACCCTCGGTGAGGACGAGCTCGGCGCCGTAGGCACGCAGCAGCGCCCGGCGCTCCTTGCTCATCGTCTCGGGCATCGTGAGCACGACGTTGTAGCCGCGGGCCGCACCGACCATGGCCAGCGCGATCCCCGTGTTGCCCGAGGTGGCTTCGACGATGGTGCCCCCCGGCTTCAGCTCACCGGCGGCTTCGGCCGCGTCGATGATGGAGACGCCGATGCGGTCCTTGACGGACGAGGCCGGGTTGTAGAACTCCAGCTTCGCCGCGACGGTGGCCTCGCTGTCGATCAACCGGTTGATCCGCACCAAGGGCGTGTTGCCGATGAGCTGGGTGACGTCGTCATAGATGGGCATGCGGGCTTCCCCTTGCGTTCGTATGCCGCGCGCCTGCCGTGCGCGCGGACGTGGACGTTCGTCCTGTTCAGCGAACCAGACGTTATGCGTATTCCAACAGATCGTTATGCAATCTGGCAACGCTCGCCCACGTGGCGGGCAACGAAAACGCGGCGCACGGCATACGACGCGGCTTTGAGCCTGGTCGCCGCGGCATTGAGCCTGCTCACAATCGGGGTAAGCAGGCGCTTACCAGCCAGTAGAGTGACGGCCATGTCTGCGCTCGAGATCGTCGCGCTCGTCGTCTGCGGAGTGGTCGCCCTGGTGGGGATCGCCCTGTTCGCACGAGTCATCCGGCAGTTCCTCGCCGTCTTCCGCCTGGGTCAGCCCGACGGGACCCGCACGGACGACAAGGGCGCGAGGACGGTGACGCTGCTGCGCGAGTTCCTGGGGCACACCCGGATGTCGCGGCTGCCGGTCGTAGCGGTGGCGCACTGGTTCACGATGATCAGCTTCGGGGTGCTGTTCTTCACGCTGCTCAACGCGTTCGGGCAGCTGGTCAAGGCTGACTTCGCGCTGCCGGTCATCGGCCACTTCTTCCTGTACGAGTGGGTCACGGAGTTCTTCGCCTGGACCGGTCTGGTCGGGATCATCGCCCTGATCGCGATCCGCCAGAAGAACCACCCGCGGTCGGCGGCGGGCGAGGGCGGGCGCCGGTCGCGCTTCTTCGGGTCGAGCTTCTGGCAGGCCTACTACGTCGAGGCCACGATCCTGGGTGTCACGGTCTGCATCATCAGCCTGCGCGCGCTGGAGTACGCGCTGGACTTCAACGGCGGCACCCAGGGGACCACTGCGGTGGGGCACGCGAACGCGTTGCACTACCCGCTGACCGGCTGGCTGGGCGAGGGGTTCAAGGGCTGGTCCGTGTCCCGCCTCGAGAACGTCATCGTGGTCGTCGCCGCGGTGAAGATCCTCATCTCGTTCGCGTGGATGATCACCATCTCGCTGCAGCCCACCATGGGCGTCGCGTGGCACCGGTTCCTCGCGTTCTTCAACATCTTCCTCAAGCGCCACGCCGACGGTCGCACCTCCCTGGGCGAGCTCCAACCGATGATGGTCAAGGGCGTGCCCGTCGACTTCGAGAACATCGAGGACATGGACGAGGACGCCGCGCTCGGGGTCGGCAAGGTCGAGGACTTCACCTGGAAGGGCCTGYTCGACTTCACCACCTGCACCGAGTGCGGTCGCTGCCAGTCCCAGTGCCCCGCCTGGAACACCGACAAGCCGCTGTCGCCCAAGATGCTCGTCATGGCGATGCGCGACCACGCGCACGCCAAGGCCCCGTGGCTGCTGGCCACCGAGGCCGAGCGCGAGGAGCTGGGCGAGTCCGCCGCCGCGCTGGCCGAGCTGCCGCTGGTGGGCGACACCGGCTACGACATCACGAACCCGCTCGCGGCCTACAACCCGCACGGACCCGACGCGGTCATCGACCAGGACGTGCTGTGGTCGTGCACCACCTGTGGCGCCTGCGTCGAGCAGTGCCCCGTCGACATCGAGCACGTCGATGCGATCGTCGACATGCGCCGCTACCAGGTGCTGATCGAGTCGGCGTTCCCCAACGAGCTGAACGGCCTCTTCAAGAACCTCGAGAACAAGGGCAACCCGTGGGGCATGGCGGCGCGCGCGCGGCTGGACTGGGCCAAGGACCTGCCGTTCGAGGTCAAGATCCTCGGCCAGGACGTCGAGTCCGCCGACGACGTGGACTACCTGTTCTGGGTCGGCTGCGCCGGCGCCTACGAGGACCGCGCCAAGAAGACCACCCGCGCCGTGGCCGAGCTGCTCGACCAGGCCGGGGTCACCTTCGCCATCCTCGGCGACGGCGAGTCCTGCACCGGCGACTCCGCCCGCCGGGCCGGCAACGAGTTCCTCTTCCAGATGCTCGCCCAGCAGAACGTCGAGACCCTCAACGAGGCCGGCGCGACCAAGATCGTCGTCACCTGCGCGCACTGCTTCAACACCATCAAGAACGAGTACCCCCAGCTCGGCGGCAAGTACGAGGTCGTCCACCACACCCAGCTGCTCAACCGGCTCGTGCGCGAGAAGAAGCTCGTCCCGGTCGCCCGCCCCGCCGACGTGCCCGGCAAGTCGTCGACCAAGGACGTCGCCTCCACCGCGGGCACCGTGACCTACCACGACCCCTGCTACCTCGGCCGGCACAACGGCGTCTACGCCCCGCCCCGCGAGCTCATCGGCGCCCTGCCCGGTGTCGAGCTGCGCGAGATGGAACGCACCAAGGAGAAGTCGTTCTGCTGCGGCGCCGGCGGTGCCCGCATGTGGATGGAGGAGAAGCTCGGCACGCGGATCAACACCAACCGCACCGACGAGGCCATCGGCACCGGTGCGGAACGCATCGCCATCGGCTGCCCCTTCTGCCGTGTGATGATGTCCGACGGCCTCACCGCCGCCCAGTCCGAGGGCAAGGCCCAGGACGTCGAGGTCGTCGACGTCGCCCAGATGCTGCTCGCCGCCGTCAAGCGCCGCGACGACCCCCAGCCGGCGGAGCCCGAAGCCATCGAGCCCGAGCCGACCCCCGACCCCGAGCCGCAACCCGTCGCCTGAGGTGCGGTATGCCGCGCGGCCAGCCCCGCGGCATACCCCCGTCTCCCTAACCTTTGCTAGCAAAGGTTGCTCGTTCCCGGACAGGTTGCAACCTGTCCGTCATCAAGGAACCTTTGCTAGCAAAGGTTCCTTGAAGCGCAGGGGCAGGGGCAGGGTCAGGGGCGGGTGTCGGCCTTGTGGACGGCGGCTTCGTCGAGACCTCGCGCGACGTCGACGGTCGGCGCGGCGCCACCTCGTGAGGCGGGCCACCACCAGGCGCCGGCTGGATCGCCCGGCGGCTGGGGGTAGCGCGCCACGAGCTCGTCGACCATGGTGGCCAGCCGGTCGTGCAACCGCGCGGTGAGCTCCTCCGCGGTCTCCCCCACCAGCGGCACGAGCGGCTCGCCCACCAGCACGTCCACAGCCTTGCTGCGACGCAGCGAGTAGCGACCGTCGACCGTGAAGATGCGGTGGACGCCCCAGTGGGCAACCGGGACCAGCGGCGCTCCGGTCGCCAGTGCGAGGTAGGCCGCGCCGCGCCGGAAGTCCGCGCGCTCCTTGACCACGAACGCCCGCCCGATCGTCGCCTCGGGATAGACCCCCACGACCTCACCGGCGCGCAACGCCCGCAGCGCCTGCCGGGCCGCGAGCTCACCATGCTCACGATCGACCGGAAGGTGCCGCATCCCGCGCATCAGCGGACCTGACAGTCGCGACCGGAAGACCGACTCCTTGGCCATGAACCGCACCAGCCTGCCCCGCTGCACCCCGGCCAGACCGACGAACATGAAGTCGAGGAAGCTGCTGTGGTTCGCGGCGACGACGACCGGCCCCCCGGTCGGCAGCCGATCGGCGCCGGACACCGTGATCCGCAGGTCGAACGCGCGGAACAACGCGCGGCAGAGCCTGATGACGAGGCGGTAGGTGAGGTCCGGCACAGGAAGTATTCGGAGCCGCGACCGCAGTCGCCTGCTCAGGCGATCTCGACCATCAGGGCCGCCAGCTTTGCGCGCGAGGCGATCTCGAGCTTGCGGAAGATGTGCGACAGGTGGGCATCGACCGTACGCGGTGACACGAACAGCTGCTCCGCGATCTGCCGGCTGGTGAGCCCTTCGGCCACGAGCTCGGCGACGCCGCGCTCGGCCCTGGTCAACACGTGCAGCGGTGAGGACGACGCCTCGGGCGCGACCTGACCGGCAAACAGGGCCACCACCGCGGTGACACCCTGCGCGGTGAACTGGCCGCCCTCGAGCCACCCGGTGGGACAGTCACGACGAGCCCCCGCGGCATACGCGACGCCCGGACGGTCACGGCCCACGGCACGGCGGCTGGCGCGCAGCGCTGCCGCGGCCCCCGCAACCGGCCGGTATGCCGCCGTGCCCGACTCCGCGGCGATGGCCGCCAGGCCGTCGAGTGCGTCGGCTGCCCGCAACGGCATCGGGACCTCGGCCGCCCGCCGCAGCACGGACAGGTAGGAGGCCTGCGCCTGCGCCGGTTCGCCGAGTGACATCAGGGCGTCGGCCACGAGCAGCCTGGCCTCGACCGCGTCGCGTCCCAGCTTGCTGCTGTCGGCCAGCACGACGATGTCGGCGGCCCTTCCTGCGGCCCGACTGACGTCGCCCGCCGCCAACAGGTCGCGGGCATCCTGGAGCTGGACGCACAGGCGGACGGCCCAGGGCAGGGTCTCGGCGTCGACGGCGAGGCCCGGCTCACCCGAGACCATGCGGTGCATCGTGTCGGCGAGCAGCGCGATGCGGTCCTCGCGGATCTCCTCGGCCTGGGTGCGGGCGAAGAGCGCCAATGACGCCGCCTCGACCAGGCGCCCCTGCTCCCAGGCGATCTTGGCCTGCATCGTGCGGGCGGACAGCGCGATCCACACCTCGTCCGGAGGGGGTGAGTCCACGATGACGGCTGCCAGCTTCTCGGCCTCGGCGAAGTCGCCGGCCGAGACGCAGACGTCCATGAGGGTGCGTCGGACCTGACGGATGACGTAGGGGTCGTCGCCACCCAGGGCGAGGGTTCGCTCGGCATCGGCACGCGCCGCGACCAGGTTTCCGGCGTCGAGGTGCATCTCGGCACGGATGGCCGCGGTCCTGGCCAGCTCGACATCGCGCATCGGTCCGTCCAGGGCGCTGGCGTGCTCCTCGGACCGCTGGAGCAGACGGAGTCCCTCATAGGTGCCGCGCACCTCGGACGCGCAGATGCCGGCTCGGCGGGCCAGCTGCGAGCCGATGATGGGCGGCCCGTCGCCGCTGGACAGCGCGGCGTCCATCATGTCCAGGGCTTCACGGGCCCGCATGGCGGCCGAGAGGGACGGGAAGGCCCGGTTGGCGATGGCGTAACCGCGCGGCCGGGTGGCTTCGACGGCGCACGCCTGTCGAACGGCGGTGTCGACGAGGGCCAGCTGGCCGAGGAAGGGCGCATCGGCCGACCCTTCGTTGACGGCCTGCGGAATGACCCGGTCGGCCCAGGCGAGCAGGCCGGTCAGGGACTGCTGGGCATCGTCCGTGGCCTCGGCGAGGGCGCGACCGACCTCCCTCATCGGTGGCAACAGGTCGAAGCTCCCGTCGGGGTGCACCTCGACGAGGCTGCGCCGGGCCAGGGCCGACGCGAGCTGGACGGCCTGGGGCCGGCTGACGCCGCACACATCCGCGAGGACATCGAGCCCGAGCGGACGCCCGATCACGGCGAGGCGCCGAAAGCACTGCTGCTGCGCTGCGTCGAGCAGGTCGTAGGACCGACGGACGGCCTCGGCGAGCGTGCCGGCCGGCGACACGTCGCTGACCCCGATCAGCGCGATCTGGACGGCGAGCTGCTCCACCAGCGAGGGCAGGCCGCCACTGGCCCGCAACAACCGACGCAGGAGGGCGTCGTGCTTGTCGAGGTCGACGGAGTGGCCCCCAGCGGCAGCCACGCGGGCCAGCAACAGCTCGAGGGCCGGACCCTCCAGAGTCCCGCGGGTCGACGGAACGGGCAGCGGCGGCAGCTTCAGCACCTGCTCGTGGGGCCGTCCCGCCACGGTCGTCGCCGTGCACAGGAGCTTCCAGTCCTCGGCGTCCTCGACGAGGTCGTTGAGCACTCCGCCTAGCCCCTCGATCGCGTCCACGCCATCGAGCACGAGCAGCGTGTCCCGACCGTCCAGGGCTCGCTTGAGTGCCAAGGTCGGCGAGTCACCCGGGGCGACCTCGGCATCGAGGGCATCGAGACACGCGGTGACGAGCGACTCGGTCGTCGAGTGCCGGTGGGCGGGGACCCAGGCCACGGCCGGTGCGGTGCTGGCGGTGTGCCGGGCCACGAGGGTCTTTCCACACCCGGGAGCGCCCGTCAGCGTCACCCATCGGTTGCTGCCGAGCAGAAGCCGGAGGCGATCGAGAACCTCGTCGCGACCCACGCACGGAGTCAGCATCCGGACAGGCTATCGAAAACCTGCTGACCAATATCGGTGGTTTCACCGATGCCGGCCCCCACCACCCCCCGGCACTCTGGTGGACAACGGAGATCACTGGATCCGACGTTACGGGAGGCGCGGAGGGGCACCTCCCGAAGTGGCGGATCTGGGATTGGCGGACCAGGGGTAACGCCGAAAGGCCGGGTCGTGCTCAGTCGTCCGTGCCGCACGTGCCAGGCGGGCCCGGCAGCGCCGGGCCCGCCCGAACGTCAGCTCAGGCTGTTCTTGCTCAGGAACTCCTTGGCCACGACGTCGGCGTCCTTCTTGTCGACGACGACCTCCTTGAGCAGGGCCGCCAGGGTGGCGGTGTCGAGCTTGGCCGACACGGCGTTGAGGGCTCCCTCGATGGTCGCGTTGCTCTTGCTCTTGGTGATGAGCGGCACGACGTTCTGGGCGGCGTACATGTTCTTGGGGTCCTCGAGCGCCACCAGGTCGTTGGCCGCGATGCTCGGGTCGGTGGTGAACAGGTCACCGGCGTCGATCTGGCCGTTCTTCAGCGCGGCGAGCGTGAGCGGGCCACCGGCGTCGAGCGGACGGAAGGCCTTGAACTCCAGGCCGTAGATCTTCTTGAAGCCGGGGATGCCGGTGTCGCGGGTCTTCCACTCCGGCGGGCCACCGACGGTGAGGGTGCTGGCCTTGCCGGCGAGGTCGGCGATCGACTTCACGCCCAGCTCGTCGGCGCGGGACTTCTTCATCACCAGCGCGTCCTTGTCCTCGGCCGCGGACTTGTCGAGCACGGTCAGCGTGGCCGGGACCGACGCCTTGAGCTCGGTGTAGACGGCCTCGGCGTCGGTGCCGGTCTGGCCCTTCTTGAAGTAGTCGCGCAGCACACCGGTGTACTCAGGGATGAGGTCGATCGACCCGTCCTGGAGGGCCGGGATGTAGGCCTCGCGGGCGCCGATGTTGAGCTTCTTCTCGACCTTGATGCCCTTGGCCTCGAGGGCACCGGCGTAGATCTCGGCCAGCAGGGCACTCTCGGGGAAGTCGGCCGAGCCGACCTTGATGGTGCTGGCAGCCCCGGCCCCGCTGGAGCTGCTGCTGCTCGTCGTGGCGAGCGGGTCGCCACCGGAGTTGCCGCACGCGGCGGTGGCCATCAGAGCGGCCGCCGTGGCGATCGTCAGGGTGATCTTGCTGAACTTCACGAAACCGCTCCTACTGTTGGTCAACTGGACTGGGAATCCACCGTACGCCGCGGCACCTGAATCTCTACATCGAGGGGGGTATTTGATCGCTTCGTGGACACCGTGGAGCCTCCCGCCGGGCGCGCGCTGCCCCGACCCGTCAGCCCCGGCGACACGGCATACCGTTGGACCAGGGCGAGCAACCCGTCGACGACGAGGGCGAGGACGGCCACCAGCAGCGCGCCTCCGGCCATCTGCGGGTAGTCGCGGATCTTCTGGCCGTCGATCAGGAAGCGCCCCAGCCCGCCAGTGCCGCCCACGGCGGCCAGGGTGGCTGTCGCGATCACCTGCAGTGTGGCCGATCGGAAACCGGAGAAGATCAGTGGAAGCGCGTTGGGGACCTCGACCCTGGCCAGCACCTGCGCACCGGTCATGCCCATGCCCTTGGCAGCATCGCGGGCGGCCGGATCGACACCCTCGACCCCTGCGTAGGCGCCAGCCATCATGGGCGGGATGGCGAGCACCACGAGAACGATGAGACTCGGGACGATGAAGGCCAGGTCGCGGTAGTCACCCTGGAACTTGGGGAACAGCCACAAGATCATGATGAAGAGGAGGCCCAGGCTCGGGATCGCCCGGGCGGCCCCGGCGAGGTTGACGACGAAGAAGCGCCCTCGCCCGGTGTGACCGATGACGAGGCCGAGCGGGATGGCGATGAGGGCCGCAACCAGCAAGGACAGCGCGGAGTACCAGACGTGCTCGAGGAGTCGGGTCGGGATGCCGTCGGGCCCGGACCAGTTGACCGGGTCCGTGAGCCAGCTGACCAGGTTGTTGATCATGCCCGGCCCCCTGTGGCGCGGACCCATGGCGTGAACAGTCTGGTCAGCACGATGATCACCAGGTCGAAGAGCAGCGCCAGCACGATGCAGGCCACGATGCCGACCACGAGGGGGTCGTAGAAGTCGCGGTAGAAGCCGTCACTGAAGAACATGCCCAGCTGGTCGACGCCGATGATGGTGGCGACGCTGACGATGCTGACGTTGCTCACCGCAGCCACCCGCAGGCCGGCCGAGATGACCGGGACCGCGAGGGGAAGCTCGATGGCGAAGAAGCGCTTGACCCGGGTGTAGCCCATGGCCGTGGCAGCCTGTTGGACGTGGTCGGGCACGGCCCCGAGGCCATCGGCGACGGTGCGCACCAGGAGCGCCACGGTGTAGAGGGTCATGGCGACCAGGACGTTGCGCGGGTCGAGGATCGGGATGCCCAGGAAGCCCGGAAGCATCACGAAGAGAGCCAGGCTGGGGATCGTGTAGAGCAGTCCGAAACCGGCGGTGAAGGGCGCGTAGAGGGCTTTGTACCGTCTCGCCAACCACCCCAGCGGCAGCGCGATGAGCAGCCCCAGGAGCAGGGGCACGCCGGAGAGGTAGGCGTGCTGGAGCCCGCGGCTCAGCACCTCGCCGAGGTGGTCCAAGAACCAGGTCATGCGGCTGGTGCACCCGGCTTTCCGGGGTCCGCCAGCTCGGGACGGCTGGTCTCCTCGATGGCGGTCAGCACCTCGTGGGCCTTGACGGTGCCGACCAGGGAGCCTGCGTCGTCGACGATCACGCCGCGGCGGCTCGGGCTGGACAGAGCCGAGTCGAGGGCGGCGCGCAGGGGCCCGCTCGCCCGCGCGACGGTGCCGCCGCGGTGCAGCAGCTCGGTGCGGACCTCACCCTTGACGCGCGCCGGCTCGACCCAGCCCAGCGGGTGGTTCTGGTCGTCGACGACGAGCACCCAGTCGGCGTCGATGCCCTCGACGCGCTCGCCCATGGCGACGGTGCGCTCCGCAGCCAGCGGCAGCCGAGGGGTCGCCTGGAAGGACAGCGCGCGGTAGCCGCGGTCGCGTCCCACGAAGTCCGCCACGAAGTCGTCCACGGGGTGGGAGAGGAGGTAGGCCGGTGCGGCGATCTGGGCGAGGTGCCCCCCGACCTTGAGCACGGCCACCTGGTCACCGAGCTTGATGGCCTCGTCGATGTCGTGGGTGACGAAGATGATCGTCTTGCCGAGGTCGCCCTGCAGCCGCAGGAACTCGTCCTGGAGCTGCTCGCGCACCACCGGGTCGACGGCGCTGAACGGCTCGTCCATCAGCATCACGGGCGGGTCGGCCGCCAGCGCCCGGGCCACCCCCACGCGTTGCTGCTGGCCACCCGACAGCTGGGCGGGGTAGCGCCTGGCGAACGCCGGGTCGAGCCCGACGCGCTCGAGGAGCTCCATCGAACGCTTCCGGGTCTCGGTCTTGTCCATGCCCAGCAGGCGCGGGACGGTCGAGACGTTGTCGAGCACGGTGCGGTGCGGGAACAGGCCGGCGTGCTGGATGACGTAGCCGATGCCGCGGCGCAGCTCGGACTCCTTCATCCGCCCGGTGTCCTTGCCGTCCAGCGTGATCGTGCCCGAGGAGGGCTGGATCATCCGGTTGATCATGCGCAGGGACGTCGTCTTGCCACAGCCCGAAGGACCGACCAACACGGTGATCTTGCCGCTGGGCGCCTCGAAGCTCAGGTGGTCGACGGCGACAGTGCCGTCCGGAAACTTCTTCGTGACACCGTCGAAGGCGATCATGCGGATCAACCTAACCCAGCACACCGACATCCGACACCGACATCCGTCACCGACCCGCGATACTTGGCGGCGTGACGCAACCGGTGCACCTCGACGGCCACAGCCTCGATCTCGACGCGCTGGAGCGCGCTGCCCAAGGGGCCTCCGCATCGATCGATCCGGCCGCCCTGGAGAAGGCTGAGCGCTCGCACCGCCATGCGGCAGAGGTCAGTTCGCGCCGCTCGGTCTACGGGCGCACCACGGGCGTCGGGGCCGCGCGCGACGAGAGCACCGACTCCGAGGTCGACCACGGGCTGCGGCTGCTGCGGTCGCACGCGGCGGGCTGGGGTGAGGAGATGCCGTCGACCGTGGTGCGGGCGGCGCTGGCCGTGCGGGCCAACCAGCTGCTCGCGGGCGGCTCGGGCGCCAACCCCCTGCTGGCGCAGGCGCTGGCCGACCTCGTGGGCGCGCCGGAGGCGGACCTGCCGATCGTGCACCGCTACGGCTCGCTCGGGACAGGTGACCTGACGGCCCTCGCCGAGGTGGGGCTCGCCCTCATCGGCGAGCGCGAGCGCTCCGGCGGCGAGCACCGCGCCGACCTGCAGCTCACGTCGGCCGACGCCCTGCCGCTGATGTCGTCCAATGCGTTCGCCATCGCCGAGACGGGACTCCATGCGGCCTCCCTCCACGCCCTGGCGCGCGCTGCTGACACTGTCTGTGCGCTGAGTTTCGTTGCCCTGCAAGGAAATCCGGAGGCTGTCAGCGAGACAGCCGCAGCGGCGACCCCCTTCCGGGGCGCCCAGGAGGTGATCCGCGTCCTGCGTGACCTGCTCGAGGACCAGCCCGGCGAGCCCGCCCACCTGCAGGACTTCTTCGGCCTGCGCACCTGGCCGCAGGTGCACGGACCGGTTCTCGACACGATCCTCGACCTCAAGGCCGTGGTCGAGACGGCAGCGAACACCGCCTCGGAGAACCCTCTCTTCACCGGCGTGGGGGACGTCGCCGAGGTGACGCACCACGGTGGCTTCCACGCGGCATACCTGGTGTTGGCGGTTGACACGACCCTGCTGGCCCTCACGCGGTCGGCCCAGGCCGTGCAGTCGCGGATCAGCCACACCCTCACCGACTCCGACAGCGGCCTGCCGCTCTTCCTTTCGGACGCGACGATGGGGTCCTCGGGGGTGCTGATCGCGGAATACGTTGCGGCGTCAGCCTTGTCGACGATCCGCGGGGTGGCTTCGACGCCGTCGAGCGTGCAGACAGCGGGGGTGTCGGCCGGCATCGAGGACGACGCGAGCTTCGCAGGGCAGGCGGCGCTGCGGCTGGGCGACGCCACCGCGGCCTACCGGCGGATGCTGGCCGTCGAGCTCGTGTGCACGGTGCGGGCGCTGCGGATGCGCGGGGTGGTGCCGGTGGGCGAGCTGGGAGCGGCGTTCGCGCGGTGCGAGAGCCTGCCGTCGGGCGTGGAGGACCGCGACCTCTCCCCCGAGCTCGCGACGGCCGAGCACATCGTGGAGCGGTATGCCGTGTCGACGCCGGAGGAGCGCTAGTCACCTGCGGCTGCCGCCCGGGTTCGGCTAGGCCTCGGCGGGACCGCTCGTGCAGGGCTGGTTCTCCTCGACGGCATCGCGGGCCAGCAGGTGGGTCGCGAGGAAGGCGGCGGACTCGCGGTGCCACCGGGCGGCCTGGCGCAGCATGGCGTGGCTCTCACCCTTGACCGCGTCGTAGGTGACGTCGGCCCCGAGCGCTCCCATCGCCGTCGCGAGCGCGCGGGAGGCTCGGGGCGAGGTCATCCGGTCGAGCGTGCCGTGCATGAACAACACGTGCAGACCCCGGTGCCAGCGGGCCCGGTCCTTGGCTTCGACCCACGGAGCCAGGGCCACGATGGCGGTGATGCGCTCGTCGTCGGCGAGGTGCAGGGCCACGCGGCCGCCCATCGAGTGCCCGAGCAGGCCGATCGGCACGCCGGGGTACTTCGCGGCGATCTGTTCGAGGGCGAGGCGGGTGTCCGCGAGCGGACTGGCCTTGTCCCCGTTCCAGCCGCGCACGGCATACCGGATCGAGGCCACGGCGATGGCTCCCTCGCCGGCCCCGCCGACGGCACGAGCGAACGGTGCCATCCGCAGCACCGCCCCCTGCCAGGGGCGGACCGGGCGGTTGCTGCGCGACTTGCCTCCGTGCAGGACGAGCACGACGGCGCGCGGCTGGTCGACCTCGATGGGCCAGAGCAGTCGGGGGGCGCGCACGGGTTCTCCTCACGGTGGGACGGTCGCAGTATTTCGTAGCCGGCGGCCGAGTGGATGGTGGGCCGACGCCGACGCGCCCCGCCGGCTCACCAGGCGTCGTCGAGGGCCCTTCGCTGGTCGTCGGTCAGGGTCAGGCGCGCCCCGTCGAGCGCCTCGGTGAGCTGCGTGGCACGGCTGGTGGCGACGATCGGGCGGATCGCGGGGTCGCCGCCGACCATCCAGGCCAGCACCACCGCGCTGCGGGACACCCCGAGGTCACCGGCGACCTCGGCGAGGGCCGCCTTGCGACGGTCGCTGCCGAGGTGGTCGAAGGCCTCCTCCGGCTCACGGTCGTCGCGGTCGTAGGAGCCCTGCATCAACGGGCTGTACGCCCACGCCTCCCACTGCGGGTTGGCCTCGAGGTAGTCGATCGTCTCGTCGGTGATCCAGCCCATCCGGTGGTCGTGGATGCGGTTGCGGACCATCGGGCGCGGCTGGAGGTAGGAGTAGCGCAGCTGGAGGGTGTCGGCGCCGGGCAGCCCCTGGCTCTCGGCGTGGGCGCGAGCCCGTTCGGCCCGCCAGACCGGCCAGTTCGACAGCCCGACACGCCCGATCCGACCCTCCGCCGCGTGCTGGCCCAGCGTCTCGGCCACCTGCTCGACGCYCACCTCGCGGTCGTCTCGGTGGGCGAAGAAGAGGTCGACGCTGTCGAGCCCCAGTCGGCGCAGGGACGCCTCGAACTGGGTGTCGATCGCCGCCTTGGACAGTCCGGTCGTGGCGCCGGGCGCGCCACCCCGGACTGGTTCGCAGCCCGCCTTCGTGGCGATCCTGACCCGGTCGCGCATGCCGGGGCGCGCGGCGAGCCAGCGGCCGATGAGCGCCTCGCTGTCCCCGCCGGCGCCGGTGTCGCTGAGCCAGAACGCGTAGCAGTCGGCCGTGTCGATCCACACCCCACCGCCGTCGACGAACTGGTCGAGCAGCGCGAACGAGGTGGCGTCGTCGATACGTGTGCCGAACTCCATTGCACCCAGGGCGATTCTCAGGTCAGCGGTCATGCCCCCACTCTGGTGCGTCGACCGCACCACACGTCAAGCGAGGTATGCCGCGGCGGTGAGCCCGCGGCATACCCGAGGGTGGTCTCAGACGTCGGTGACGTGGAAGTTCTTGAACGAGCGGCTCGCGGTGGGGCCGCGCTGGCCCTGGTAGTGGGAGCCGTACTTTGCTGAACCGTAAGGGTTCTCGACCGGGCTGGACAGGCGGAAGAAGCAGAGCTGACCGATCTTCATGCCCGGCCACAGCTTGATCGGGAGGGTGGCGACGTTGCTCAGCTCGAGCGTGACGTGACCGGTGAACCCGGGGTCGACGAAGCCAGCCGTCGCGTGGGTCAGCAGCCCGAGCCGGCCGAGGCTGGACTTGCCCTCGACGCGGGCGGCTACGTCGTCGGGGAGGGTGACCGTCTCGTAGATCGAGCCGAGGACGAACTCGCCGGGGTGCAGGATGAACGGCTCGCCCTGCTCGACCTCGACGAGGCGGGTGAGGTCGGGCTGGTCCTCGGCGGGGTCGATGAAGGGGTACTTGTGGTTGTCGAAGAGCCGGAAGAACTTGTCCAGCCGCACGTCGATGCTGCTCGGTTGGATCATGTCCGGGTCGTAGGGGGCGAGGACGACTCGCCCGTTGTCGATCTCGGCCTTGATGTCACGGTCGCTGAGCAGCACGGGGAGAGACTAACGCGAGGGGTATGCCGGCGGCCGTCAGTCTCGCGCGCGCGTTCGGTTAGACTTCCTGCCGCACCGCCTGCGGGCGGTGTTCACGTCGCTCGCGAGGGACGTGTGCCGGTGTAGCTCAATGGTAGAGCGCCAGCTTCCCAAGCTGGACACGCGAGTTCGATTCTCGTCACCGGCTCAAAGCAGAGAGGGACCCAGACACGCTTTTCCGTCTGGGTCCCTCTCTGCTTTGGTTTGAAAGTCCGCCGAGAATCGGGAGGAGCGCCGCCCGCGAGCGAAGCGAGCCCAGAGCGCGACGGCTCTCGTCACCGGCTCCAATACGAAGAGGACCCCGACACACCTTCCGTCGGGGTCCTCTTCGTATTGGAGCGGCCGAAGCGCTCCGGCCTTGCCTGCTAGCGGACGACCTGGACCTTGATCACCTGGGTCTGGCCGCCGACTCGCATACCGATGTTCCAGTAGCGCTGGTGCAGCATCGCCTTGCTGAAGGTCACGCCGAGGGCCCACCGGTTCGTGCCGGTCTTGATGAACCAGTTGTCCAAGCCGCGCGGCGCCTTGGGGTAGGGCATCGCGTCGACATATCGCGGCCGACTCGTCGCGGATGCCAGCATCGTGTAGGTGCGACCCGCGTGCACGGTGTACATGCCCTTGCTGAAGGTCGCGCCCTGGATCACGAACTTGCTCACCTGCGCGGTGAGCCGGGTCGTCGAGACGTTGCCAGCCTTGTCCGTCGCGGTCGCGGTGTATACCGCACTAGTGCCGCTGAGGCGCCGGCTGATGGTGCAGGACGCGACGCCCGAGAGTCCGTCGCGAGCGCTGCAGCGCCCGACCGGTGCGGTCGCAAAGTACGGCGCCTTGGTCGAGACGCCGGTGATCGCCACCGTCGGACGAGTCTGGTCGAGGTTGATGCCGGTGACCGAAACGGTTGCTGCGCCACCGTCGACAGCCATGATCGTCCGGGAGACAGACTGCGCCGCGCCGTTCGTGCTGAGCGTGACCGGTTGCGGGCAGCCGGCTACCAGTGCGGCGCCGTTCGGGGTGCAGGTGAAGCTCACCGTGACTGCGCTGCGGTACCAACCGCTCCTGCTCTTGGGGTTGGCGCTGGTGAGCGTCGCCGTGATGGTCGGGTTGTGTCGGGTCGTGGAAGCGGACGAGGCCAGGAAGTTGGAGTCGCCCTGGTACTGCACGGCAACCTCGTCGGCCTTGTCGGTCGGGAGGGAGTAGCTCAGCGTCGCGACTCCCGCGGCGAGCGTCGCAGTCCCGACCGGTGTGCCGTCGACGCTGAACGTGACGGTGCCGCTCGGCATACCCGAGCCCGGTGCCACAGGGGCGACGCTGGCCGTGATGCTGTCGGCCCGCGCGGTGATGGTCGGTGTCGTCGCAGCCTGGTCGACGACCAGTGTCTGAGGCGTTGCGCTGGAGGGTGCGTACTTCGTCGCCTCGAGGGGTGCGAAGACCGCCCCGACCTGGTGTGCGCCAGGCGTGAGGGTCCCCAGCGCGGGGCTGGTCGCCTGGCCGTTGCTCACGGTGACGGGTGCGCCGAGGTCCGTGCCGTCGACGGAGAACTGGATGTTCCCAGCCTGGCCTCCGCCAACGGTTGCGGTTGCGGTTGCGGGCTGGCCGAAGACCGACACGGCCGGGCTGAGGGTGACGGACACCGAGGTCGGCGCGAGCGCGACGGTCACGGTCTGGCTCACCTCCGGGGCGGCGGCGTAGTCGGCATTGCCAGCCTGGTCGGCGACGACGACACAGCTGCCGGCGTGGTCGAACGACAGGGTCGTCCCGGTGATCGAGCAGGCCGAGCCGGTCGTGGTGGGTGCGACGGCGAAGGTGGCCGGGTTGCCCGACGCGCCCCCGACCGCGGTGAGGGTCTGCGTGTCCCCCACGGTCGCCGGGGAGGTGAGCGGGGCGAAGGTGATGGCCTGGGCGACGACGCCGACGGCGACGGTCTGCTGGGCCTGGGGAGCGTCGAGGTAGTCGGCGTTGCCGGCCTGGTCGGCGTCCACGACGCAGGTGCCGGCGTGGTCGAAGGTGACGGTCGAACCGCTGATCGAGCACGTGGAGGCGCTAGCGGCATCGATGGAGAACGTCACGCTGTTCGCCGATGCGCCGCCGGTGGCCGCGACCGTGTAGGTGTCTCCCATCACGGCAGCGCTGGGGGCTGCGCTGGTGAACGTGATGGCCTGAGCAGCCTGGCCGACCGTGATCGTCTGGAGGTTGCTGATCGCGTCGGGGGAAGCGCCGTTGCTCGCGGTGACCGTGAAGGTGGAGATTCCACTGCTGGTCGGGGTGCCGGAGAGCACTCCGGCGCTGGTCAGGGCGAGCCCTGCCGGCAGCGTTCCGGAGGACACGGTGAAGGTGGGGCTGGGGTATCCGGACGCGGCGAACGTGTACGAGTACGGCGCCCCCACGGTGCCGGTGGTGGGTGCGCCTGCCGCGGTGAACAGCGGGGCGGCTGACAGATAGGTGAAGGCTCCGACAGCGGGGAGGGTGACTCCGCCTGCTGTGGACACGTTCACCGTCTGCACTCCGTTGGGGCGCGTCGGCGGCGCGGGAACAGTGGCCACCACCTGGGCGTCGGTCGAGGACGTCACTGTCGCGGCGAATCCACCGATGGTCACGGTCGCTCCCGCGAGGCCGGTGCCATCGATGGTCACCGAAGTACCGGGCACCCCGGCCGCAGGCGCGATCGAGGTGAGATGTGCTGGGTAGGACAACGTGACGATGCCGGGGCCGCCATGGCCGGAGACTGCGCCGGTCAGCGTGCCGGCGAAGTAGGAACCTCCACCGCCACCGCCGCCGTTGTTGCCGTTGTACCTGCCGCCACCGCCGCCGCTGTAACCACCACCGCCGGCGCCTGCGAACCCAGTCGTCCCGCCGCCACCGCCGAAGCCGCCGACTCCATAGCTGCCTGAGCCGCCGGACGCGCCATTCGCGACGGACTGGCCGCCTCCGCCCTGGGCACTACCACCGTTGGTGAGAAGGCCGCCGCCACCGCCGGCGGTACCGGCACCGCCGCCATTACCGTCGGTGCCTCCCGCGCCACCGCCGTTGAGACCAGGCGTGCCGGAGGTGCCGGTGCTGGCTTCCGATGGGAACACGTTCGATCCCGCGCCTCCGCCGCCGCCCGCCGCCGCCAGGATGCCGCTCTGGTCCGCGGTCCGGTAGATGAATGACCCGCCGCCACCGCCGGCCCCGGCACCGAACCTCACGCCGTCGCGGCCCATGCTGCCGGCGATGATGCGGAGCGTTTCGCCCGGGGTCACGGAGATCGTGCCGGTCAGCTCGGCTCCGCCCCAGCCCCCGCCGTATGCCGCGCCGCCCTGGGCACCGCTGATGTCGACGTAGAGCTGCGTGACACCTGCGGGCACGGTCCACGTTTGAACGGTCCCCGTGGCGCCGAAGGTCACGGCCGTGTCAGTGGTGGCTGCCATGGACGGAGCGGCTGCGATGACGGCCGCGGCCGTGATGGTGCTGACCGTTACGCCGGCGGCAAGCAGGCGATAGCGCAGGGAGTTCATGAAATGTGCAAACTTTCTGTCAAATATCGGTCAAGTCGGGCTTGCGCAGTAGAGCAGCATTCATGCCCCCTCGTTGGGTTTTCGGGTAGTTGGAACCAGACGGGTGAGTTTGGAGGGAACAGCTCGCGAATGAAGGTCGCGCCGGCTCAGACACGACGAAGGTCCCCCGAACGCGCTTCTCGTTCGGGGGACCTTCGTGAAGGTGTCGGTCACGCCTTGGGGACTGGGACCTCGCTCACCGGTGTGATCGTGCTGGTGCAGCGCTTGAAGCCGGGCCAGAGGAACTTGTGGACTGCATTGACGTCCTCGGCCTCGACGACCAGGAAGAGCGTGTGTTGGGCGTTCGCGCCGTAGCGACCGATCAGCGTGACCCCCTCGACACTGGCGTCATACAGCGAGTTGGAGCCGCCCTCGTCTCTAGGGCAAAGCTCAGGACTGTGAACCTGCGTGATGTGGAACAGCACTGATTCCTCCTCATGCACCCGCTTCAGTAGGGGATTCCATGGTGGACCGGGTTGGCGGTCCGTGTCACTGGGACACCGATCAGCGGTCGATGACCAGGACGCCCCAGGTGTCGAAGGTCGGCACCTCGACGGTGACGTGCTCGCCGCCTCCCTGCGTGTCCACGTCGTGCAGTCCCGGCCCCGACGCGGGGTGGCCGAACCTCACGCGCACGGACTCGGACGCCACGCGAAGGGTCAGCCTCAAGCCGATCGTGGGCTGCGTTTCCTGCCTCGCCACGTTCCACCGGCTGTCGCTCTGACCGGTGAAGTCGATGAACTGGAGAACCAGTCTGCGGCCCTGCGTCGAAGCACGCACCCAGACCGCGCCCGCCGTGGGGCGCAGGGAGACCGGCACTCCGGCGACTTCGACGTCGCCGTTGATCCCACCGACGAGGTGGGTCGTCGCCTCGAGGAGATCTGGGTCGAAGAGCAGGTCGCCGTTGGCGACGGCGAAGTCGGCGAAGGTGCGCAGCTGGCGAGCCGCCGACTCGTCGAGCGTCCCGTAGTTCGGGTAGTAGGGGTGCACGAGGACACCTGACTGCTCCCCGAAGAGGAGGTACTGCCCGCCCTCCGCCCAGGTGGTGGCCAGCGCGAGCTTGGCGGCCGCGACCTCCGCCGGCCCGCAGGCCTCCGCGAACGGCTCCAGGTAGGCGGCGAGGATGACCGGACGGTTGGGCGCGAGGGAGCGGGCCCCACGGACCAGCTCCACGAGGTCGGCGTGGTCGTCGTGCGGGGACCAGACCTCGATGTAGGTGGCGTCCTGCGCGGCCCGGACAGTGGTGCGCGTGGGGAAGTTGTTGACGTTGTTGAAGATCAGCGTGGCATCGGGCAGGCGACGACGGACGGCGTCGATGAAGCGGGGGAACGCCTCGGCCAGGTCGAGGAGCCCACCGCTGGCTGTCGTGGCGAGCTTGGGGTCGCCGTACTGATCTAGGTGCAGGCCGTCGAAACCGACCGCCTGGACCGCGCGCCCCATTTCCTCGACGATGTGCCTCGACCAGGATGAGCCCGGGGTGAGGTCCGTGTTCCACAGGAAGTCCCCGAGCATCCAAGGAGTTCCGTCGGGGTGGTTGATCACCTCCTCGAGGTGCTCGGCGGCATACTCCTTGCCCGCGGCATAGACCGCGGCATAGGCCAGCGCCTCGGCGCCCACACCGTGCACGGCGTCGACGAAGTCGCGGACGACGGCGAGCGACAGCTCGCGGCCGAGGGTGTCGGTGAAGACGTCCTCCGGTGGCAGCAGCTGGGCGTGGCGGTACATCCAGTCGTAGAACTGCACGTGCGTGATGTGGAACGAGCGCAGCGAATCGGCCACCTCGGCAGCATTGTCGCGGCCTGGGTTGAAGTCAGTGACGAAGCCGTACCGCGGGCGCGCGCACCGTTCGAGGAGCACGTCGTATGCCGTGTGCACGGCTTGGCCGTCCACCTCCAGCGTGACGGCGTAGGACCCGGCGTCGAACCTGCCGAGGGGCAGCCGCGTCCTTCCGTCGACGAGCTCCACCCAGCGTGACAGCACGGGATCGCCCAAGTGAGTCACCTCGAGCTGCCCACCGCCGGCGCGGGAGTCGACGAGCAGGACGACCTCGTCACCGAGGCCTGCGTCCGAGCGTTCCGGCCGGACGTCGAGGACGGTGGTCATCACAGCCCTCGCTCGTCGAGCAGGCCCAGCTCGTCGACCAGGACGAGGTACATGGCGTGCGACCACAGGAGGGGGGTCGCGACCGGGCCCCATCGGTCGACCCATTCGGCCACGTGGCCGAGACCCTGCGGGTGGTCGTCGACCTGCTCGGGCAGGTCCAGCGAAGGGGTGGCCGCGGACTCGATCCACTCCAGGCAAGCGATCGCTTCGTCCCGGCGGCCGAGCTCATTGAGCGCCCACCCGAGCCACGCGGTGAGGAGCACCCATTCACCGCCGCCGTAGAACGTGTCGCCGAGGTAGCGGCGGACTCCACCGCCAGGAACCTGCAGCTCGGCCTGGACCCGTTCCACCGTGCGGACGAAGGTGGGGTCGTCCGACTTCACCACCCCGAACGGCAGGGCCAGCCACAACAGCGAGGCGTCGACAGCGCTCGTTCCGGCGTACTTGACGAAGGTGCCATCGGACCGGAAGTCGTGCAGCAAGATCTCTTTGAGAGAACGCGCGGCGTCCTCGAAGACCTCATCGCCGAGGATCTTGGCTGCAGCGCCGAGTCCCGCAGAGCACGCAGCAACTGTGGCCGCGTGGCGGTGCTCGACGGACTCCTCCCAGCAGTCGTAGCACGACCGGTCTCGGGCGGCAGCGAGATAGCGGGCGACGAGCTCGACCGCCTCTCGCTCGTCGGACCGAGGGTCGCGACCCTGTCTGCTCAGATGATCGGCGAACGCCCACAACCACGTGCCGTAGCCGTCGAGCTGGAAGTTGGGCCACTCCTCCTCTCCGGACTCCTCGGCGCCGTCGAGCTCAAACCGGGTCGGCAGCATGGCGGCGACGTCGCCGTTCGTCGCGGCTGTGATGGCGACCTCGACCCGATCGCGCATGCCGAGGACCGTGCCGCACACCCACCGGTGGAACCGCTCGGCGGCCCGGTGGTCGCCGAGTCTGTCGAGGGCATCGGCGCAGAAGCTCCCGTCGCGCAGCCAGGCGAACCGGTACGTGTCGTAGGTCGGGCTGGCGACGAATGCGCCGCTCGCTGCCTGGCCTCCGGTGAGAACGGAGAGGGAGTGATCGATCAGCGCTGTGCGGATCGATGGGGTGGTGACGGTCATCCTTTGACGGCTCCTGCCTGGACGCCAGCGACGAACTGTCGCTGGAAGATGGCGAACACGGTGATCACGGGGACTACGGCGATCACGGAGGCGGCAAAGACCAGCCCCCATGACGTGGAGTGCTGCCCCTGGAAGAGGGCAATGGCGATGGGCAGGGTGCGCTTCTCCGGCGAGTCGATGACGGTGACCGCCCACACGAACTCGTCCCAGGCGCCGAGGAAGGAGAAGATGCCGGCGGTGGCCAGGGCGGGACGGCAGAGCGGGAGGATGAGGCTCCAGAAGATGCGGAACGGGCCCGCGCCGTCGATGAGCATGGCCTCGTCGAGGTCGCGCGGAATCGTCACGATGAACCCGCGGAGCAGGAAGGTCGTGAACGCCAGCTGGCCGGCGACGTAAAAGAGCACCAGGCCGAACCGGGAGTCCAGCACGTGCAGGTCCTTGGCCACGAGGTACTGCGGGATGATCAGCATCATCCCGGGGATCATCAGGGTCGCGATCAGGGTGAGGAAGATCGGGCGCTTGCCCGGGAACTCGAAGCGCGCGAACGCGTACGCCATCATCGCGCCGAGCAGCAGCACGCCGCTGACGGTGGCCACGGCGACCAGGACGCTGTTGAGGAAGTACGTCGCGAATCCCGTTGAGGCCCAAGCCTGCTGGTAGTTCGCGAGGGTGGGGTCGCGGGGCAGCAGCTTGGGAGGCACCTCGAGCACGTACGTCTGCTTCTTGAAGGACGTCGATACCATCATCAGGAACGGCACGCAGGTGACCAGCGCACCCGCTGACAGCACGGCATACCGTGCCCATGGGACGGGTCGGCGACGCAGCGACGGGACTGCGGCGGCGGTCACGCGCCCACCTCCTGGTCGTAGTGGAACAGGCGCATCTGTGCGAAGGACAGGGCGAAGATCACCAGGGCGAGCAGGTAGGCGATCGCGGAGCCGTAGCCGAAGTCGAGGAAGGTGAACGCCTGCTTGTACATGTAGCTCAGGACCACCTCGGTGTCGTTGGCCGGCCCTCCGCCTGTCATGACGAAGACCGAGATGAAGACGTTGAACCCGCCGATCACGAGCATCACGGTGACGAACGCGACGACCGGACGGAGCAGGGGGAGGATGACGCTGAAGAACTGGCGCACCGGCCCGGCACCGTCGACCGCTGCGGAGTCGAGGAGCTCGCGAGGCACCGCCTGGAGGGCCGCCAGGAAGATGAGCATCGACCACCCGACGCCCTTCCAGATGCCAAGCAGGCTGAGCGTGATCATCGCCGACCACCGTCCGCCCAGCCAGTCGACCGGCTGTGTGGTGAGGTGCAGCCAGTCCACCAGCACGTGGTTGACGAAGCCGGCCTGGGTGTTGAAGAGGTACTCGAAGACGAGGGACACGACGACCCAGCTGGTGATGACCGGGAGGTAGTACAGCGCGCGGAACACCACCCGGCCACGGATCGCGTTGTTGAGCAGCAGGGCCAGGAGCATGCCGATCACCATCTGCGCAGGAACCGTTGCGACGAGGTAGAAGACGGTGTTGACGGTCGCCTTGCCCAGGATCGGGTCGTGTAGCGCCCGGACGTACTGGTCGAGGCCGACGAACGGACTGACCGCACCCTTGACCACTTTCCAGTCGAAGAAGCTGATCCGCAGTGCCAGGAAGACCGGGTATGCGATGAGGGCCGCGAAGAGCAGCAGGCCGGGGGCCAGGAAGAGGTATGCCGTGCCCCAGTCCCGTCCGCGCCCCTGGGGGGAGCGGCGCGGACGGGCCTGGGTGGCTGGGGCAGTCGTCATCCCGCGAGCAGGGGATCGATCTGCTTGGCAGCATTGTCGAGCGCCTGCTGCACGGTCTGCTTGCCCTTGAGGGCCTTCTGCACCTCCGTCGAGATGATCGCCTCGATCTTGGGGTACTGCGGGTGCGGCAGTCGCGGCTGTGCCGTCTTGAGCTGCTCGGCGAAGATGGCGTAGTAGGGCTGGATGTCGGTCAGCTTGCTGCCGAGGTCGGTGAGCACTGGCATCTGGCCCACCTTGGCCATCGCGGTCTGCGCGTCCGCACCCAGCAGATAGCGAGCGAAGTCGGCGGCCTGTGGCTGGTGGTCGCAGCTGGAGGTCATGACGAGGTCCTCGCCGCCGACCACCGACACCGATCCACCCGGACCCGCCGGGACGAGCGCGGTCTTGAGGGCGAAGTCGGGGTTCTGCTTCTGGAAGATCGGGAACATCCATGGCCCGTCGAGGATGCTGGCGTACTGGCCCTTGGGCAGCCCGACCGAGGTCTCGACCCCACCCTTGGCGCCCAGGATGATGTCGGGCAGCTGGCCCTCCTTGTGGAGGTCGGCGAGCAGCTGCACGCCGGCCACGGACTGCGGCGAGTTGAGGTAGCCGGTCGCCTTGGTCATGTCCTTGTCCGTGACCGAGCCTCCCGCGGACCAGATCCAGGGGAACAGGTTCCACCCGCTGGTGCCGTTGTCCGCAAAGGCGACGTCCTTGGTCCCCTTGAGCTTGGCAGCGACGGCGCGCAGGTCGTCGAACGTCTTCGGCGCGCTGTTGAACCCTGCCTTCTTGAGTGTGGCCTCGTTGTACATCAGGACCCGAGTGTTGGTGTCCAGGGGCAGGCCGTAGTGCTTGCCCTTCCAGACGTTGGTGGCGAGGGCGCCGGGGTAGGTCTTGGCGGCGATGCTGTCGTAGTCCTTCATCACCCCGTCGAGGGCGGTGATGGCGCCCAGCTGGGCGAGCTCGGGGACCCAGATGATGTCGCTGCGCACCAGGCAGGGCAGGGTGCCACCGGCCGTGGAGGTCAGCAGCTTCTGGTGCAGCTGGTCGTACGGGAAGGCGACGGACTTGATGGTGATGTTGGGGTGCGTCTTCTCGAAGCCGGGGATCACCACGGTGTTGAGGGTGTTCACCTCGGGGCTGTCGGCACTGAGAGCGTGCCAGTACGTGATGGTCACCTTGCGGTTCGTGGCTGCGTCGGACGAAGGACCGTTGGCGCAGGCCGCCAGGCCAAGCACCGCGAGTCCGGCGACGGCCACGCAGACGGGGGATGCAGGCATGCGTATGACTCCTCGTTGAGACATGAGCAGGGGCGGGACGGAGGGCGGGGCGCCATCCGGTATTATTTTCACCACGGAACTTAGTTGGTGTCAATAGGCACTTGCGGGGCACTTGACTCGCTGCATTAACATCATCCTGAAATGAAGGCCACGGGCGGAGAGGGGAGCGACATGGCAGTCACCGACGGGCTCTGGACGGGCGCCGCCGGTAGTGGCGCGCTCGACGGCCTGGCCCGGGACCTGGCGCTCACCGTGCTCATCCACGGCCCAATCTCACGGCGGGAGCTGGCCGACCGGCTCGGCGTGTCAGCACCGACCCTCACGCGGCTCAGTGCACCCCTCGTGGAACGCGGGCTGCTCGTCCCGGCCGACGAGCCCGTCTCGGGACGGCTGGGCCGGCCTGCGCGACCCCTCGACATCGCTGCGGGAGCGCACTCCTTCATCGGCGTCAAGCTTGCCGGCGACACGATCCACGCAGTCCGCACCAACTTTCGAGCCGAGATCCAGGCCGCCGCCGACGCACCCCTGCCATCACAGGATCCAGCCGAAGTCATGGACATCATCCACGACCTGCTCCCACGACTTGGTGCGACCCACGACATCAGCGGCCTGGGCATCTCCCTCGGCGGGAGCACCCCCGACCACCGGCGGGTGACGAGAGCGCCCTTCCTGCACTGGACGGACGTGCCCTTGGCGGATCTCGCCACCGAGCGCCTCGGCCTCCCCACCGTCATCGAGAACGACCTCGTGGCGCTCACCGTGGCGGAACAGTGGTTCGGCGACGGTCGCGACGTGGACAGTTTCGCCATCATCACCATCGGTGCAGGCGTGGGGTACGGCCTCGTCATGCACCGACGCCTCGTCACGAGCCCCGATGCCGGAGTCGGGCTGGTCGGTCACTTCCCCGTGGATCCGGACGGACCATGGTGCGCCGACGGCCACCGCGGTTGCGCGGACACGATGCTCAGCCTGACCGGCGTCACGGCGCAGGCTGCGCTGGCCCTTCGGCGGGACGTGACCTACGACGAGGTGATGCAGCTGGCCCACGTCGGCGACCCCGCAGCGGCAGCCATCGTGAACGCCTCCGCGAGGGCGCTGGGACGGCTGGTCTCAGCCGTGGCCAACCTGACGATGTGCCAAAGGATCTTCCTGTCTGGCGAGGGAATCGAGCTCGCGGTCGCCGGTCGGACGGCACTGACGGAGGGCATACAGCGCGACAGGGACCCGAACGCCGACCCTGTCGACCTCGTCATCCAGCCCTACGACTCCGACCTCTGGGCCCGAGGCGCCGCCTCCGTGGCCATCCAGCAGTTCGTCCTCTCCGAGCCGCTCTGATGAACGCCGTGGGTCGCCCGAAGCCTGCCCTCGTCGTGTGATCGTTGCAGTCACCAACGGAAGCCTGTCTCTGCATGCGCCACGGGCGGTTTGAGGCTGACTGCGCCTTTTGGTGGAAGTGGTCGCGGGTAACTGGGAAGACGATGGCGGGTGTGCGCATCCGTACACCGACGGCATGGCAGGCCCGACCGGGTGCGCGTTGGGAGGCGTCATGGCGTCCAGAACTCTCCTGGCCGGTGTCGCCGTCGTCGCGACGGTAGCCCTGGTCAACGTGGCCCCCGCGGAGGCGCGGGATCGGCCATTCTCCACCTTCCGCATGGTCGTCCGCCCGGTGCTCGATCCGGGTGACGGCGGGAGCACGACGGGAGGCAGCGGGCAGTTCAGCAAGGTCGCCATCGAGCAGTACCGCTGCAACGTCGCAGCCGGGGCCGCGTACGGCTCGCCGGCTGGTGCCATGGACATCTCGTGCAACGACACCGAGCCCTACCGGCAGGACTTCAACCCGGACAACGAGCTCGCGATCGCGGTGAACCCCAAGGTGCCGACGCACCTCCTCGCGGGATCCAACGACTACTTCTACCGGTTCAACAACTCCACCGGTGTGCGGCAGGCACTGGTGCCGACCGGGTTCTTCACGTCGATGAATGCAGGGGCGACGTGGGTGGACGGTCAGGTCCCGCTCCGCAGCGGCAACGGTGCTGGAGACCCGTCGCCGGCCTTCGACGGCAAGCTGTCCGGCAGCACCGCCGCGACTGGGTGGGCGATGATGGCGCAGCTGGAGAACACCGGTGGCCAGGGCGGCCCCTACGTGTCCCAGGGTGACGTCTCCGTCAGCTGGTCCTCCGACGGAGGGATCACGTGGAACGAGCCCGTGACCGTGATGAAGGGCAAGGGAACAGGCATCGGCCCGGCGAACAGCGCCCTGTTCTTCGACAAGGAGTGGCTGACCGTCGACAACTACCCGGCCTCCCCGCACTACGGGCGCGCCTATCTCGTGGCGGCGCGGTACCTCAACGGGCTCCACGGCTCGTACGACGAGTCGCCCGTCTACTTCGCCTCCTCCGACGACGGTGGCCAGACCTGGTCGGACCCGAAGGAGATCTCGGGTAGCAACCCACTCTGCAGCGCGCAGAGCGCTGGACCGGCGGGTGAGTGTGACGAGGACAGCTTCCCGATCCCGGAGGTGGCACCGAACGGTGACCTCGTCGTGCACTTCGCCACTGGCAACATCGACGCGGCGTGGGAGACGGCCGGCGAGTACGAGCAGACCTTGCTCGCGGTGAAGTCCACCAACGGCGGCGCCACCTTCAGCGCCCCGGTCGTCATCGCCCCCCTCGAGGACGGTGCGGCCGACACCCCGTGGAGCGTCATCGGGCGACAGACCGTGACGGGCCACCAGATCCGGTGGCAGTCTCCGGGCACCATCACCGCCGACCCGACGAACGCGCAGCACTGGGCCGTCGTCTACAACGACAACGCCGCCGGCGTGCACGACAACGCCCCGGCCAGCTGTCTGAACGACGTCCCGGGTGAGGCGCCGGACTACAACCCGTGCGGTGCTGTGACCGACACGAACATCTACCTGGCCGAGAGCTGGAACGGCGGGGCCTCGTGGACGCCACGTATCACCCTCGACGGTTCCGCGGGCGACCAGTGGTTCCCCTGGGCGGACTTCCGCTCCGATGGCTCCCTCGCCGTGGCCTACGACTCCAACGAGAACATCGCCGACCCCGGCGCTGACCGCGACGACACGTTCAACCACGTGTTGCTCACCGTCGCGCCACGGACGTCCGCCGGTGGGCCCGCTGTGGTCACCGGCCGCGAGGTGCTCGTGCCCAACGGTGCTGGGCGTCAGCCCACGGAGCAGGTCGACATCTCGGTGACGCACTGGGCAGGGCAGTACGTGCCACCGAGCGCCTGGCCCCGAGTCTGCGGCCCGGACGGCTACACCGACCCGCCGGTCACGGATGCGACCGGCAAGGACTGCAACGTGTTCGACGGCGACTACACCGGTCTCGTGGTCGGCTCCGACGACCGCGTCAACGTGGTCTGGACCGGCTTGAACCGGTTGGCCACCTCGCCCCAGATCGACGCCTACACAGGGCTCCCGCACGACGGGTACGCCCAGGACGCCATGTTCGCCCGGAGGTAGGCAGCACCGGCGAGAGGGGCTGTGCCTGGTCGGTGTCTCGGCACAGCCCCTTCGGTGCGCGATGACCACGCTGTCGGTCGTCCGACCACGGTCAGGAGACGCGCCAGGCCCAGCGCCCGAGTGCCTCTACTCGGATGTAGGCATGAACTGGGCTATGTCACCGTAGGCGCGCATGGCGACGATGCGGTCACCCTCGAAGTCATAGGCAACGCAGTAGGGGATCCGGGCCCCGTCGCCCCCGCCAGCACAGGACCCCTCGATGTAGGCAACGCCGTCGGCGACCGCGAGTTGACGGGTCCTCAGATCCGACATGCGAGCGTGCAGGCCGTTGATGGCCTGCTCGACTGCTTGGGCGCCGCTCACCTCGGCGTCGTCCTGGATCGTCGTCCACGTCACGTCGTCGGTGAAGAAGGCCCTGAAGTGACCGGTCTCCAGTGCGTCGAAGTAGGCGCTCAGGACCTGCCTGGTCTCATCGGTCGACATTCCGAGCTCCCTCCTCCGGCGCGACCCGAGCCTCTAGCGGCTCGGCTCGGCGGCCCGCTCCTCCTGGTCCGCGGCCTCTTGAGCGACCGCCGCGCCCTTGAGCTTTCGCGGCCACGCGCTGAAGTCGCCCAGCAGCGTGAGCAGCGCCGGCACCAGGATGGTCCGCACGACCAGCGCGTCGATGAGCACGCCCAGCCCCATGACGAATGCCAGCTCGCGGAACTGCCGCAGCGGGATCAGCGCAAGCATCCCGAAGCTCGCCGCCAGGGTGATGCCGGCCGCGGTGATGGCGCCGGACGTCTCCGGGATCCGCTCCGCGATCGCCTTGCGCAGCGTCGTGTGGTTGGCCCGGGTCCAGACGTGACCGACCCCGTAGATGTTGTAGTCGGAACCCAGGGACAGGAGCAGCACCGAGGCCGCGAAGGGAACGTAGAACGCCACACCCTCGTGGCCCAGCCGGTCCTGGAAGACCAGCGTGAGACAACCCAGCGACGCCGCGAGGGCAAGCACACTGCAGGCGAGCAGCAGCACAGGCGCGACGACGGCACGCAGGAAGACCATGAGCAGGACCAGGTTCACGAGCAGCACCGCGACCGCGATCCGGCGAAGGTCGGCATTGGTCGCTGCCACGAGCTCGCTGGCCACGGCGGTGTCTCCCGCCAAGCCAAATCGGGCGCCCTCCAGCCCGGCCCGCTGCAGCAGTCCTGGCATGGCCGACGACAGGTGGTTCAGGTCGCGGATCGCCGTGGGCCCCAGGGGGTCGTGGTCGAGGATCACGAGGAGCCGAGCGGCGTCGCCACTCTTGGTCACCAGGGCACCCCGCACCACCTCGTCCGGCAGCGCGTTGGGGCTCAGGACACCGGCAACCCCCGGCTGCTTCCCCAGCTCCTGACCGAGGCGGGTGAGCTTGTCCCGGTCGGTTCCGACGCCGCTGCCTTGGAGCAGCAGCTCGGTCGGCCCGACGATCCCGGGCGCGAAGCCCGAGGACGCCGCCTGCGCGGCCACGTGCGGCTTGCTGTCGGCGGGGAGCGAGGCGACGAAGGAGACGCCCAGGTGGAGGCGCCCCGCGTCGACGGAGAGCGCCGCCAGCCCGAGCACGCAGGCCCCTCCGAGGACCAGCGCCACCACCCTGACGGTCAGCACCCGGGCGGCAGCACGCGCCAGACGGAGGTTGCGGCTCCGCTTCGGCCGGGTCGGCCAGAACAGCGCGCGACCGAAGATCGCCATGAGCGCCGGCAACAAGGTCAGCGAGACGACGACCGCGGACAGCACCGACAGCGACAGCACTGGTCCGAACGCGCGGAAGAAGCCCGACTTCGCCACCAGCATCGCCGCACTGCCGGCCGCCACCGCGATCCCGGCGACCAGGACGATCCGGCCGGTCTGTGAGGCCGAGGCCTTGGCCGCAGTCAGCTTGTCCAGGCCATCCTCGAGGCCGGTGCGCATGCTGGAGAGGTAGAAGATGGCGTAGTCCGTCACGATGCCCAGCACCAGCGCGAGCACCAGCGGCTTGAGCTCCTCGGGCGCACCGCCCTCCACGAACCCGCCGGCGTAGTTGGTGACGCGGACGGCCAGGAAGTACGACGCCGCAGCCGTCACCAGCGCCACGAGCGGGGCGACGACCGAGCGGAACTTGAGGGCGACGATCCCGATGACCGCCACCAGCGTTGCGCCCTCGAGCAGCAGCAGGTGGTCGTAGAGGATCTTCGACTGCGCCAGCTGCGCGGGAACCGTCCCCGTGACCCCCACGAGGTGGTCATCGGGCTGGTTCACGTGCTGCTGGCCGAACCTGCCCGCGGCGGCCACCTCGTCGCCGAAGGTCGTACCCGGTTTGGTGAAGACGTAGCTCAGGGCCGTGGTGCCCTGCTCCGACGACGACGGGAAGGCGCCCTGGGTGTTGGCGATGGGCACGACCGCCACGATGGGGCCGACGTCACCGATCGTGCGCTTGGCGACGGCTACCGCGCGCTGGACCACTCGCTGCTGCGCTGCCTGCGACAGACCCTGCTCTTCCCGTTGGACCAGCAGGGTGCGCGACAGGACCGGGAACCCGAAGGCCTTGGCCGACGCGGTCTCCGTCGCGATGGCGCGGCTGTTGGGTGGCGCGAACCCGCCCAGGTCCGCGTTGGGGGTGGTGGCCGGGAGCCACACGGCGGCCGCGATCGCGCCGGCCGCCCACCCCACCACGACGAACCAGCGGAGCCTGACCACCAGCCAGGCGTAGATCCTGGCGAGCGAGCCGGCCTCGGACTTGCGCCACGACCTCATTGATCAGCCTTCCGTGTATGGAGAAGGACTATCCCACTTCTGGGTTCGGCACATCCCGGGGCGTGCCAGCGGCCCCGCTGGGGCCCACCTCGGTATGCCGCGGCGCGAAGGCGCGCTCGCACGACATACCCCCCATGCGGTCCATAGACGCGCCGCCCGGGACCGTGGCAGCGTGGATTCATGATGCGCACTATCGACGCTGACTATCTCGTCGTCGGGGCCGGTGCCATGGGGATGGCATTCACCGACGCGCTCATCGACCACGCCGACGTCCGCGTGGCCCTGGTCGACCGTCGCCACGGCGTCAGCGGGCACTGGCTCGAGGCGTACCCCTTCGTGCGCCTGCACCAGTCCTCCGCGTTCTACGGCGTCGCCTCGACCCTGCTCGGGGGAGGCCAGCTGCAGCAGCGTGGTCCCGAGGCGGGTCTTCAGGAACGAGCCACCCAGTCGGAGATCTGCGCCTACTACGCCCGCATGCTCGACCGGATGGTGGAGTCGGGCAAGGTGGAGTTCTTCCCCAACTGCGAGTACGTCGCCGACCGCGGGGTCGTCTCGCGCATCTCGGGTGAACGGTTCGAGGTGCCCGAGGGGTGCCGCATCGTCAACGCCCACTACCTGGCCCCCAGCATCCCTGCGGAGAAGCCGGCGCCGTTCGACGTCGCCGACGACGCCCGGGTCCTGCCGGTCAACGACCTGGCGCGACTGGACGAGGCTCCGAGCCAGTACGTCGTCGCCGGGTCGGGCAAGACCGCGACGGACGCCTGCATCTGGTTGCTGTCACGCGGTGTCGACCCCGACGCGATCTGCTGGGTGCGGCCACGCGACCCGTGGATGATCAACCGGGCCGTGGTCCAGCCGAATCCCGCGATCTTCCTCGGCATGGCCGCCGACACCATGCAGGCTGCGGCCGAGGCGACCTCGCTCGACGACCTGTTCCTCCGACTTGAGGCGGCCGGCATCATGTTGCGGATCGACACCACGGTCCTGCCGACGATGGCCAAGGCCCCGACCCTCGCCATGTGGGAGCTCGAGCAGCTCCGCACCCTCGAGAACGTCGTCCGACGCGGGCACCTCAAGACGGTCGACCGGGGGAAGCTCTCCTTCGCCGACGGATCGGTCGCCGTCGCGGAGGACGCCCTCGTCGTGCACTGTGCGGCGGACGGGTTGAAGTACCCACCACTCGTTCCCGTCTGGCGTCCCGAGGACATCACCCTGCAGGCGATCAGGGCCGGCTTCCCGTGCTTCGGGGCGGCACTCGTCGGGTACGTCGAGGCAACCCGCGATGACGACGACGAGAAGAACCGGCTCTGCCCGCCGTCGCCCTACGGCAACTCGATGGCGGAGTGGGCGAAGATGAACGTCCTGGGCACCCGGGCCGGCATGTCCTTCATGGCCGAGCAGGACATCAGGGAGTGGTGCAACCAGGTCTGGCTCAACCCGGCGCGGATCCCGCCCGGACAGCCCGCATCGGCGGAACTGGACGACGCCCGCCAGCGCCTGGCGACGCACACCGGTCCCGGGCTGGCAGGGTTCGCCGGGCTGGCCGGCCTCGCCGGCTGAGGTGATCGGGTACCGGAGTCCAGAGCGGCGGGTACCGGCAGTCCTGAGCGGCGGGTACCGGCAGTTGGCGACCTAGGACCCCGTCGCCCGCATCTGGCCGGCCACGGCTTCAGCCTCGCGAGAGTCCTCGTGCAGCAGGCCGTCCACCACACCTGCCCGGTCCTCGTCGGAACGGTTCTGGCTGAGCTTGGCCTTGGCCTCCACCCGCTCGACGGAGATCTCGACACCCACGATCGCCCGCAGCTGTCCCTGGAGGTACTTCTCCGGCGCATCGGCGCTGCGCCACGGCGCTTCCCGGTGACCCTCGTGCCGCTCGACGAGCTCGTCCACGGCTCCGCGGACCCACGCGGGGTCGTCGTGCACCGTCGCCCGCCCGCTGAGCTGGACCACCGAGTAGTTCCACGTGGGCACGACCCTGCCGTGCTCGGCCTTGCTGGCGTACCAGGACGGCGAGATGTAGGCCTGCGGACCGGTGACGACCAGCAGGACAGGCTCATCGGCGCCGATGGCCTTCCAGTGCGGGTTCGCGCGCGCCAGGTGGGCGATGACGGTGTCGCCGTGCCAGACGACTGGGAGCAGGGTCGCCAGCGGGTACCCGTCCGGGCCGACGCTGACCAGCTGCGCCGAGCCGATCTCCGCGACCATCCGGCGGATGGCCTCGGCGTCGTCCAGGGCGTTGAAGTGCGGGACGTACATGGGCGTCAGTCTCCCTCCTCCACGGCCCGTCCGCCCGTGGCCACGACGCGCCCCCAGCTGGTATGCCGGCCGGCGGCCACCGCGGGGTCAGCCGGCACCACCGGGACGGGCACGGCGGGGACGGGCATGGCGGGGACGGGCACCGCCCGCTCTCCGCCGAGCCGCACCCGGACGGCAGCACCGGCGCACAGGACGACGACCAGACCACCGACGATCGTGGTCCAGGTCAGGTCCTCCCCCAACAGCAGTCCCGCCCAGGCGATCGACAGCACCGGCTGGACGAGCTGCACCTGGCTCACCTGGGCCATGGGTCCGATCGCCAGGCCGTGGTACCAGGCGAAGAAGCCCAGGAACATGCTGACGACGCCCAGGTAGGCGAACGCGGCCCACTGCGCCGTGGTCCCCGACGGTGGTCGCTGGGACGCGGACAGCGCCGCCAGGAACACCATGAGCGGCGAGCAGAGCACGAGCGCCCACAACACCGTCTGCCACGCGCCGAGCTCGCGCGCGAGCAGGCCGCCCTCGGCATAGCCGATCGCCGCAGCCACGACCGCGCCGAAGAGCATCAGGTCCGACCACCGCAGCTGGCCGAGGCCACCCCACTGGGCCGACGCGAAGCCCATCGCCGCGACCGCGCCCACCACGGCGATGACCCAGAAGACCACCGGCGGACGCTCGTGACCGCGGAGCACGGCCATCGTCGCGGTCGCAGCCGGCAGCAGCGCGATGACGACGGCCCCATGGCTCGCGGGTGCGGTCGTCAGGGCGAACGACGTCAACAGCGGGAAGCCGACGACCACTCCGCCGCCCACGACCGCGAGCCGCACCCACTGGCGACCACGCGGCATACGTTGGCGGGTCATGGCGAGAGCGGCGCCGGCCAGCACGGCCGCGACCACCGCACGACCCGACCCGATGAACAAGGGAGAAAGCGCACCGACCGCCACTCGCGTGAAGGGGACGGTGAACGAGAAGGCTGCTACTCCGACGAGGCCCCACATCAACCCCGCCAGCGGCGCGGAGGGTACCGCGGTGCGAGAAATCAGAGTAGCGCTACTATGCTGCGTCATGGACAACGATAGCAGTTCGCGGATTGCTGCGACCCTCCGTGACTGGATCGCGAGCGCTCCGCCCGGTGCGCGCCTGCCTTCGACGCGGGCACTGGTCGACCACCACCACGCCAGCCCGGTCACCGTCCAGAAGGCCTTGCGGGAGCTCACGACGCAGGGGCTCGTCGAGGCCCGGCCCGGAGTGGGGACCTTCGTGCGGGCGGTCCGCACGGCACGACCCTCGGACTACGGCTGGCAGACGGCCGCGTTGCGCGCCCCCCAGTCGCGCGGCCAGGCCGTCTCCACCGCCATGCGCAGCGCGCCCAACGACGTCATCGCCCTGCACTCCGGCTACCCCGAGCGGGAGCTGCTGCCGGAGCGGCTCGTGCGGGCGGCCCTCACCAGGGCGGTGCGCGGCGACACGGCCACGTCGCGACCCCCGGCGGCCGGCCTCCCTGACCTGCAGTCGTGGTTCGCGCACGAGCTCGGCGCCGCGAGCCCGGTCGGCGTCACGCCACCGGCCGCGAGCGATGTCATCGTGCTGCCCGGGAGCCAGAGCGGGCTGAGCTCGGTGTTCCGCGCGCTCGTGGCCGGCGGACAGCCAGTGCTCATGGAGTCGCCCACCTACTGGGGTGCCATCACCGCCGCAGCCCAGGCCGGGGTGCGGGTCGTCCCGGTGCCGTCCGGATCCGACGGGCCAGATCTGGACGAGCTCGCGCGGGCGTTCGAGGAGAGCGGGGCCAGGGTGTTCTACGCGCAGCCCAACTACGCGAACCCCACCGGCGCGCAGTGGTCGACCGAGCGCGCCGAGCAGGTGCTCGACGTCGTCCGCGACCACGGCGCGTTCCTCGTCGAGGACGACTGGGCGCACGACTTCGGCATCAGCACGACCCCTAGACCCGTTGCTGCGCATGATGATTCGGGACACGTGATCTACCTGCGCTCGTTGACCAAGAGCGTGTCTCCGGCGCTGCGCATCGCGGCCGTCATCGCTCGCGGGCCGGCGCGGGAACGCATCCTCGCCGACCGCGGAGCCGACTCGATGTATGTCAGCGGCCTCCTCCAGGCGGCGGCTCTCGACGTGGTGACCCAGCCCGCGTGGCAAACCCACCTGCGCAGCGTCCGCGACCAGCTCCGAGCCCGCCGTGACCTCCTGCTCGACAGCCTCCACGAGCACGCCCCGCAGGCCCACGTCGAGCACGTGCCGAGGGGCGGCCTCAACCTGTGGGTCCGTCTCCCGGACGGGACGGACCTCGAGCGGCTCGCGGCGGACTGCCAGCGCGACGGCGTCCTCATCGCCCCGGGGACCGAGTGGTTCCCGGCCGAACCCGCGGGGGCGTACCTGCGGCTCAACTACAGCGGGCCCAACCCGGCCGCCTTCCCCGACGCCGCCCGGATCCTGGGCACCGCGCTCGGCCGCCTCGGCGCCTAAGGGAACCGCCGGAACCAGACCGTGAGAGGGTCTGGCCATGCGTGGTCTGTCGCCGTGGGCCGAGGCTGCCGTGGCCCACGTCCAGGCAGGGGCGCTCGGTGCGCCCATCGACCCCGCACTGCGCGTGACGCTGAACTTCCACCCCGACCGCCAGCATCGCGGCATACCGATCTTGCGGGCCATGGCGCGCGACGGGCGCTATCGCAACCAGTTCGAGACGGGCACCGGCAACGGCGGGCTGACGGCGCACCCCGGCGGCAACCGGTGGGTCTGGGAGCAGCGCATCTTCGGCGGCGCTTACGACGACGCCCCGGCGCAGGAACGGCCCAAGTACGGAGCCCTCAACCACCGGCGGAGCCCCGTCGGTGGCGCGCCACGCTTTGGTTCGGCCCACCTGCGACTCGCGGCCCACACGCTCGCGCGCACCACCTTCTGCTACCCCGACTCGGTGTACCAGCCCGAGCACTTCGGCACCGCGACCCACCTCGACCTCACGCCCGCCGCCGACTACGACTGGGAGACGGGGACGACCGAAGACCTCGACAACTACGTCGAGGCTCACGTCCACGGCATCATCGACCTGGCCACCGACGTCGAGGCCCTCGTCCTCGACCCGGTCTTCCGGGGGACCTCGGTCGAGTCGGACGCGGAAGGGTTGCCGTGCGAGGTCGAGTGGCACGGAGGCTTCCGGCTCGACCTCGCGATCGTCCGCGCCAACCCCGAGTACCGCGGCGCCCACATCGTCGATGTCGCCGAGCAGGTCGCCGTCGACAGCCACCTCGACCCGGCGGTCATCGGCGCTGCCGTCGCCAGTGGCCGCCACGACCCGCAGGACGTCAAGAAGGTCTGGCACCACCTCGCGCGTTTCGGCAGCCCCGGCTGACCCGGCCCGGTCCAGCAACCTTTGCCAGCACAGGTTGCTGGAGGGCGGACAGGTTGCAACGTGTCCACGAACGAGCAACCTGTGCTGGGTGAGCCCTCGCGTGCGGGTCAGGCGGAGCGGCGCAGGGCGGCGACGGCAGGCAGGTCGTCGAGCGCCGAGAAGACAGCCGTGTCGCAGACCGTGCAGCAGAAGCCGCCGGGCAGGTCGTCGATCACGGGCACGAGGATCCGCTCGCCCTGGCACTCGTCACACCAGGCCTGGACCGCGTGCAACAGCAGCACATCCGAGGTGTTGTCCATGGGTCGAGAGTGACAGGAGCCACCGACAGAGGGGCGCACCCACGCCGACTACTCGCGCCGAGAATTCGCGCGGGCCAGTTGCCCGGCTGGCACCAGGAGGGGCTGGGCCAGGTCGGTGTTGTCGACGACGACGTCGGCCCGTGACCAGGGGGACCGCTCGGCGAAGTAGAGCCGCTGTCCCTCGACATAGCGCCGCAGCTCGAGGTGGGAGGGATCCGGAGGCGACCCATCGCGCACAGCCATCCGCGCTACCGAGACCTCGAACGGTACGTCGACGAACACGGTGAACTCGAAGCAGCCCTCCAGCTGGGCCCGGTGCAGGAAGAGCCCGTCGACCACGACCACCACACCCTCGGGAGCCTCGACGAAGTCCGTCCGGAGCACCTCGTCGGTGCGCACGTCGTGCCCGGCGGGCCGGAACCGCCGCGAGCCCCCGGGTCCCAGCGGACCCAGGGCCTCCTGGACCAGGCGCGGGTAGTCGTACGAGTCCAGCCAGAAGCCCTCGGGCGACTGCCGGCCCCGGGCATGGCGTTCCGCTCGTACCCGGTGCCACCCGTCGACGGAGAACTCCACCACCGGACGACCCTGCTCGCGCAGGGCCGAGGCCAGCTCGGCGGCAAAGGTGGTCTTTCCCGCACCATCGACGCCGTCGACCCCCACCCGCACACAGTCCGACCCGACGGGCGCAGGCACGCGGGCAGCCACCTCGGCTACGAGTGCCTCCCGCACGCTGGTCCCTGCGAGGGACCCGGGCCCTGCCCCGAACCCCGAACCCATCAGCCGGGGACCAGCCAGCCCAGGAGGGTCACGAGGCCGATGACCGCACACACCACGAACAGCCCGGCCAGCGCCACCGCGATGACCGTGGCCGCATCCGGACCACCTTCACCGGAGGAGCCGTTGGCCGACCCCGCAGCCCCCGACCCCGCGCCCCCCGATCCAGCGCCCGGCGGCCGCGGGGAGCCGGTCGAGGACACGGGCGTGTTGGCCTGCTCAGCCCGTCGCCGCAGCGCGTCCACCCGCTTGTTGCCCTCCTGCTCGCGCACCGACCGGGGCAGGCTGCTCCACATCTGGGCGAAGTGGTCGCCATGGCGTTCCCGCCAGGCCTCGACCGCCTCGTCCACGTCCTTGCCGCGTCGGGCGGTGCCGAACCAGGCAGCGCCCGCCGCCGGTAGGTCACGCATCGCGTAGTTGACCTCGCCCAGCAGCTCCAGCGCCTCGGCGTCGAACTCGCCCGCCAGGTGACCCACGAGGCGCTCGCGCGCCTTCCACTCCCGCCCGGCGTCGAGGTCGGCCCGGGCGCGGACGACCGCGTTGCTCGGCTGGCTCGAAGGCTGCGTCTGGGGTTCCTCGGTCACACCACGTGAGTATGCCGTGCCCGTCCCCGCGCGCCGCGTCAGCGGGGGCACCCGGCATACGTCATCCGTTTGGTGGGGAATCCCACAGAGGGGTTGCAATTGTTACCCACCGGTAGCACCATGGAAGTTACCGGCCGGTAAGGGTCGGTCGACCACAAGTCATCACTCGGAGGGTTCCCCGACATGGGCCACTACAAGAGCAACCTGCGCGACCTGGAGTTCAACCTCTTCGAGGTCTTCGGCCGCGGCGACGTGCTGGGCACCGGCCCCTACGCCGATGTCGATGCAGACACCGCCAAGGAGATGCTGAAGGAGGTCGCGCGGCTGGCCGAGAACGAGCTGGCCGAGTCGTTCGCCGACGCCGACCGCAACCCGCCGGTCTACGACCCCAAGACCTACTCGGTGACCATGCCCGAGTCGTTCAAGAAGAGCTACCAGGCCTACGTCGACTCCGGGTTCTGGAACATCGACGTCCCGCGCGAGCTGGACGGCACCGTCGCCCCGCCGAGCCTGAAGTGGGCCATGAACGAGATGGTGCTCGGCGCCAACCCGGCGATCGCCATGTTCGCGGCGTCCTACTCGTTCGCGAACTTGCTCTACATCCTGGGCAACGACGAGCAGAAGAAGCTCGCCCACTGGATCGTCGAGAAGGGCTGGCACTGCACGATGGTGCTGACCGAGCCCGACGCCGGCTCCGACGTCGGCGCAGGGCGCACCAAGGCCAGCGAGAACGCCGACGGCACCTGGAACGTCACCGGGGTCAAGCGGTTCATCACCTCCGGCGAGTCCGACATGACCGACAACGTCATCCACTTCGTGCTGGCCCGCCCCGAGGGCGCCGGCGAGGGCACCAAGGGTCTGTCGCTGTTCATCGTCCCGAAGTTCCAGATCGACCTCGAGACCGGTGAGCTCGGCGAGCGCAACGGCGCCAACGTCACCAACCTCGAGCACAAGATGGGTCTCAAGGTCTCGACGACCTGCGAGATCACCTTCGGCGACAAGGAGCCGGCAGTCGGCACCCTGCTCGGAGACACCCACGACGGCATCGCCCAGATGTTCCGCGTCATCGAGCACGCGCGGATGCTGGTGGGCACCAAGGCCATCTCGACGCTCTCGACGGCCTACCTCAACGCTCGGGACTACGCCAAGGAGCGCGTCCAGGGCGCCGACCTGACCCAGATGAACGACAAGGCCGCGCCCCGCGTGACCATCACGCACCACCCGGACGTGCGTCGCTCACTGATGACGCAGAAGGCCTATGCCGAGGGCCTCCGCGCGCTCGTCATGTACACCGCGACGCAGCAGGACATCGTCCACCAGGCCTTCCTCGAGAGCGGCTCCGAGGAGCTCGCCGAGGGCTCCCCCGCCGAGATCGCCAACCGGGTCAACGACCTCCTGCTCCCGATCGTCAAGGGCGTCGGCTCCGAGCGCGCCTGGGTGCTGCTCGGCACCGAGTCGCTGCAGACCCTCGGCGGCTCCGGCTTCCTGCAGGAGTACCCGATCGAGCAGTACATCCGCGACGCCAAGATCGACACGCTCTACGAAGGCACCACCGCGATCCAGGGCCTGGACTTCTTCTTCCGCAAGATCATCAAGGACAAGGCACAGGCCCTCTCGCACGTGGCCCTCCAGATCCAGGAGTTCGCCAAGGACCTCGGCGCCAGCGGTGGGCGGCTCGACGCCGAGCGCGAGCTGCTCGGCACGGGCCTCGAGGACGTCCAGGGCATCATCGGCTACATGGTCGGCGAGCTCATGAAGTCCGACCCGCGCCAGGAGGGTGGCGAGCTGTCCAACCTCTACAAGGTCGGCCAGAACACCTCGCGCCTGCTCCTGTCCGCCGGCGACCTCGTCATCGGCTGGCTGCTCCTGCGCCAGGCGGCCGTGGCTGCCAAGGCCCTTGAAGGAGAAGGGGTTTCGGCCAAGGACCGCGACTTCTACGAGGGCAAGATCGCTGCCGCGTCGTTCTTCGCGCGCAACGTGCTGCCCAAGATCGCGGCCGAGCGCGCGATCGCCGAGGCGACCGACAACGCCCTGATGGACGTCCCCGAGTCCGCGTTCTGACGCATCCCCCCGCGCGTTTCCCAAAGCAGCGGTATGCCGGGTGGTCCCGGCACGACCGAAGGGCTGGCTTCCCCTGGAAGCCAGCCCTTCGGCATACCTTGCTCTGTGGTCCCGCCCACCCCTCCGGGGCCGAGCGCACGGACCTAGTTCGGATCAGCTGGACACTTGGATGTCGCGCTATCCCGCTATCCGCTACCGCGGGAAGCGGATGAAGTCGCTGAACTGCTCGCTGCCGGTGCCGCGGGCGGCCTTGCGGTAGCTGTAGGTGTCGGAACGCACGTGGTTGTACTCCTCCACCATGAAGCTGCCGTCGCTGTTGACCTTGGCAACGTAGGCGACGTGGCCCCAGGTGCCGCTGCTGCGGACGGCGATGTCACCGACCTTCGGGGACTTGTAGACCGGGATGCCGGCGGCGCGGGCGGCGTCGTCCCAGTGGTTGGCGTTGCCCCAGTGCTGGCCCCTGTAGGAGTTGGAGAATCCGACGCCGAGGTTGTGGCGGACGCGCCACGCGGCGAACGAGGTGCACTGACCCTTGTAGAAGTTCCACGGGTCGACGCCCGAGGTGGCGCCGCGGTAGGGGTAGTCGTCCTTGATCGCACCGGACGGCGTGGTCGTGGGCGGGGTGGTGGTGCCGCCGCACTTGGGGGCGACGAAGCCGTCCCGACCGGTGTAGACGTAGGCGTCCGAGACGAACTTGCCGGTGCCGATCTTGTCCCAGATGTTCGAGGTGCCGTAGGTGCCCCTGACGGTCGAGCCGTAGGTCTGGCACCTGATGGTGACCTTCGTGCCCTTCGGGATGGTGGTCACGGCGCTGTAGGACGTGCCCGGACCGGAGCGGACGGTGAGGCTGGCGGCGCTGGTCCTGACGGTGCCGGTGGCGGCATCGGCGATGGCCGCGCCCCCCGCGACGACGGACAGGCCCAGGGCGCCGGCGAGGGCCATCCGGACCGGCTTCTGGCTGAGCTTGAGGGTGCGCATCTCGTTCTCCTGCATCGTTGTTGGGAACTGGGCCATCCCCTTCGCGGGACCGGCTGCTGACAACGAAGCTAGGAACGAACGCGACCGCCGTCGATGGGGAGGACTACCCCGGCGCGAGGGCTACGCACGAGCGCTGGGAGGGGAGCTCTCCCCTGGGTCGTGAGGCATGACAAGGGCGGCACCGGATCGCTCCGGTGCCGCCCCTGTCGTGGATCGGGTGATGCAGGTGGTGCGGGTCAGGCGCGCGGGTCGACCTCGACCTCGTCGACCTGGGTGCCGGTGGCCGGGTCTGTGTGGCTCACGCGCCGCGACGAGTAGCCGGCGCCCGTGGTGGTGCGGCGCGTGACGATCAGCGACAGCAGGATGGCCAGTACGCCTGCGGCCATGCAGATCCAGCCGATCATGCCGAGGTTGACCACGTCGGTGGACGCATTGAGCGCGAAGGTCAGGATCGCGCCGACGACGATCAGGAAGATGCCGACTCCGATGTACATGCTCACTCCTGGGGGGATTGCGGGTACTTGTCACCCGTTGCCCTGACTCTACCGGCGAAAGGCCCCTGACCTGCGACAACGCCTCGCGTTCATTGCAGGTGGCCGCCTCCTGGCGGATGCCGGAGATCATGGCCGCCTCGCCAGCTCTGCGGACGGGTCGGGTCACGTGACCTGACCACCTTTCTGGCCACCCTTCTGTGGATTGTGCTTGTGTTCGAACATGTGTTCGACTATAGTTGCCTATATGTCCGCAGCAGTCACCCTCCGCACCGTCCCACTCGGGACGGTCGAGGCGCTGCGCCAGATCGACGAGCTGTTGGATCAGGTGCACACCGGCGACGTGATCGGCGGCGCTTCCGCGGCGGCCGCGCTGGGCGAGGTGGACCGGGTGATCACCCGGTTGCAGGCAGTGCGGCTGTCGCTGGTCGCCGAGGCAGACCGGTCCGAGGTGGCCTCCGACTCCGGAATGACCGACACCTCCGCGTGGTTGGCGGTCAGCACGCGACGCGAGGGAGGTCAGGCGGCCCGTGACGTGCGGCTCGCGACGGCACTCGACAACGACCTTGCCGCCACCCGTGAGGCGTTGGCCGCGGGAGACGTCTCCACCGAGCATGCCCACGTGATCGCAACAGCCACCGCACAGCTCCCTGGCGGCGTGAGTCCGCAGGAGCGGGCCACGATCGAGGCAGATCTCGTGCGACGAGCCAAGCTGGTCGACCCCGGCACCCTGCGCAAGGAGGGCCGGAGGATCCTGTCGGTCGCGCAGCGTTCTCAAGTGGAGGTCGACGCCCACGAGGACCGGGTGCTGCGCACCGAGGAAGACGCGGCGCTGGCCAAGGCGCGACTGACGTGGCACCACAACGGCGACGGCACGACGACCGGCCACTTCACGCTGCCCACTCTCGCCGCGTCGATCCTTGCCAAGACCGTGCAGCAGATCGCGTCCCCGCGTCGGTTCGCCCAGCAGGCCGCCAAAGCGGCCAAGGCGGCGGGCGCCACCACGGCTGAGGACGTCGCGGCAGCCACCTGGGACGCTTTCCAGACGGGGGGTGACTGGGCGCACCGCTACGGCACGGCGTTCGTCGAGCTGCTCGAGCACCTCCCCACCGACACGCTCAGCGGCAAGGTCGCAGCCACGGTGGTGGTCACCATCGACCACGACAAGCTCAAGGCGGCGGTCGGGGCGGCGCACCTCGACACGGGGCAGGATGTCTCAGCCGGAGAGGCCCGGCGACTGGCCTGCAATGCCGGCATCATCCCGGCGGTCCTGGGTGGTCGGTCGGTGCCGCTCGACCTCGGTCGCCAGGAGCGGTTCTTCACCGAGGCCCAGCGGGTCGCCCTCGCCACGACGTACGACAGCTGCGCGGCGCAGGGCTGTGATCGGCCCTACGCCTGGTCCGAGCTCCATCATGAGGATCCGTGGGCGAGCGGTGGTCGGACGGATCTGGCGCTGGCAGTTCCGGTCTGCGGACACCACCATCGCAGGATCCACGACCCGCGCTACTCACAACAGATCGACACCGACGACCGGGGGAAGAAGTGCGTCACCTTCGCCCTACGGACATGAAGCCGAGGTGGGGTCAGGTGACGATGATCCGGGTGGATCCAGCGTGGGCGAGCCCGTCGAGAGGCTCGGCCTCAGCTGCCGAAGCCGCCGGAGTTGCCCCCGCCTGCGCCGGGGATCTTGAACGACTCGGGCGGGCGTCCCGCATCCCCGCGGTCGTCTTGTCCGTCGAACGTCGCGCCACGGCGCTGCAGCACCCAGGCGAGGACCCCGATCACGACAACCACTGCCAGCAGCCACCACATGTCGCCCACCCCTTCGCAGCGGCCCGCACGGAGCGGGCCGGTGGCCCGAGCGTAGGCCGTGGAGCAGGATTTCGGGGGCCAACCAAGGGATGCGAGGCCGGACGTCTGGGCGCCGTGGCGTCAGACGCCGCGCAGGTCCAGGGTCAGTTCGGTGGTGGCGCCTTCGACCAGCACCACGGGGAGGCCCCAGTCCTGTTGGTAGAGGTGGCAGGCGGCGTGTTCGGGCACCTCACCGGTCTCGGGGTCGCCGTCGCACGATGCCGCCTGGACCGAGACGTGCAGCACTCCGTCGCCGGCCGCGGGGTCGAGGGTCAGCGTCCGCGTCAGGCCTTCGGAGCTGCCGGCCCCCTCGCGGAGCAGGCCGTCGGGAGTCGACGACACCATCAGCCGGGTCGGATCGCCCCACCGGAAGTCGAGCTTCTGCCCGGTGGGCGGGGTGAAGTTCACCGTCAGGGTCACCGGGCCCGGCGCGACCTCGGTGCGGGGGCGCTGGGTCTGGTGCGCGAGGCCGTCCACGCGCTGGGCCTTGTCAGGCAGCGGGATCCGCACGAGCTGGTGGGCCGCCGACTCGACGACGACCAGACGCGCGCGAGACTGATCGTGCAGCTCGACCACGGCGTCGGAGGGCTCGCGCAGGCCGGTCGCCAGGGTGCTGACTTCGCGGGCTGCCGGGTCGAACCGGCGGATCGCACCGTTGTAGGTGTCGCTGATGGCCACAGAGCCGTCCGGCAGCACCGTGACCCCGAGCGGGTGCTGGAGCAGCGCCTGGTCGGCGGGCCCGTCGCGGTGGCCGAAGTCGAACAGGCCCTGACCGACGTGGGTCGTGACGACGAACCCTTCGTCGGTGACGTCGAGGGATCGCAGCGCGGAGGTCTCGGAGTCGGCGACCCACAGACGAGAGCCGTCCTCCGACACTGCGAGCCCGGACGGCTGGGCGAACCACGCCTCGTCGGCCGCGCCGTCGCGGATCCCTTCCGCGGAGGTCCCCCCGAGCACGGCGACCGTGTTGTCGGCCGGGTCGGTGGCCAGGTGCAACGCCCACAGCTGGTGGGTGCCCGCCATCGCGATGACGACCCGGCCGATGAACCAGGCCAGGTCCCACGGCGTCGAGAGATCCTGCTTGAGGGCCGGGCCGCTGCCGGACCGTTCGCGCAGCTGGCGGCCCGTCCCGGCCAGCACCGTCCACGCGCCGTCGGCGAGCCGCAGGCCCAGGATCCGGTGGTTGACCGAGTCCGCGACGACCACGTCGTACCCGACCCGAGCCGCCGTGTCCGCCGGAAGGACGAGCAGCCCCTGCGGCTCGTTCAGCACGCGCGGTTCGGCCAGTGCGCGCGGTTCGGTCAGTGCGCTACTCGTTCTACCGAAACGTCGGCGCTCGGTCTCCAGGTCGGACTCGAGCCACACGACCTCGTGGTGCGCCGTGTCGGAGACGAGGAACGAGCCGTCCGGCAGGACTGCTGTCTTGCCGGGGAACCGGAGCGCGGTCTCGGCAGGCGCCGGCGCGGAATACGGCGATTCGCCCAGGCGCAGGGTGCCTCGGGCACCGTGCTCGGCGATCAGCTCCTCGACGAGGACGGACAGGCCGTGGCCGTGCCCTTCGCCCGACATCGAGGCGACGATGTAGCCCTCGGGGTCGATGACGACCAGGGTTGGCCACGCGCGGGCGGTGTAGGCCTGCCAGGTCACGAGGTCGGGATCGTCGAGGACCGGGTGGTGCACGGCGTACCGCTCGACCGCCGCGGCGAGGGCATCAGGGTCGGCTTCGTGCTCGAACTTCGGGGAGTGAACCCCAATGAGGACAAGGGAATCCGCGTACTTCTCCTCCAGCGGGCGGAGCTCGTCGAGGACGTGCAGGCAGTTGACGCAGCAGAACGTCCAGAAGTCGAGCACCACGATCCGGCCGCGCAGGTCGGCCAACGCCACCGGCTCGCCGCCGGTGTTCAGCCACCCGCGTCCGACCAGTTCGGGCGCGCGCAGCCGGGCCCCTCGTGTCACAGCAGCTCGGGTCACAGGGAATCCTTCAGCCGCCGGTCGCGCAGGACGGGGAACTGCTCGCGCCAGGTGGTCACCGCATCCAGGTCCACCTCGACGCTGAGCACCTCCTCGCCGCTGCCGGCCATGGCGAGGGCTTCGCCGGTCGCCGAGATGACCTGCGAGTGGCCGCCCATCGGGGTGCCCGCGTGGGTTCCGGCGGTGTTGCAGGCGATGACGACGCACTGGTTCTCGATGGCGCGTGCGTGGGCCAGCAGGGTCCAGTGCCGCACGCGCGCCGCGGGCCATGCTGCCGGGATGACGAAGACCGTGGCGCCCGCGTCGAGCTGGCGCCGGTAGAGCTCGGGGAACCGCAGGTCGTAACAGGTCGAGAGCCCGGCCCGGTGGGTGGCGGGCGCCTCTGCCTCGCCATCGCCGGATCGTTCGCCAGGCAGGTCGACCAGCACGATCTCTTCGCCCGCGTCCATCAGCTTCGGCTCGCCCGAGCCGAAGCCGAACCGATGGATCTTGCGGTATGCCGCGACGAGACTTCCGTCCGCGGCGTAGACCAGCGAGGTGTTCCAGAGCCCATGGCCGTCCGAGCCGACCTCTCCCGACTCAGGGCGCTCGACGATGGATCCGGCGTGCAGCATGACCCCGGCGTCACGGGCCGCCGCCGACATCGCGGCACCGATCGGACCGTCGACGGGCTGGGCGCGCGCATCCCACTCGCGGTAGGAGAACCCGCCCGGCGCCCAGAGCTCGGGCAGGACGACGAGGTCGTGTCCGGCCTGCGCGCGCACGAGGTCCGCGACGCGCGTGATGCGCTCCGACATGGGTTCGTCATCGCCGTACGCCACTTGGACCACGGCAACTCGCAGCACCGCATCCCGCACGCTCACTGGCGCCCCTCGTCTCGTCGCTGGTCGTTGCGTCGTTGATCTTCTCTTCGTTTCAGCTCTTGCAAGTGTGCGTTGTAGGCGGCCAGCTCCGCATCCCCGTCGCGGTCGGCCTGGCGGTCCTTGCGCTTGGTCTCGGCGCGGTCGCTGCGGACCCACGCCATCGCGACGAGCAGGGTGAGGATGACAGTCGGGGCCTCGCCGATGCCCCAGGCGATGGCGCCCGCCTCGCGCTGGTCGCCGAGCACGTCGGTCATCCAGGGCAGCTTGAGCACCTCGAAGAAGTCGGGGGCGAGCACCGTCGTGCTGCCGGTCATGACGACGCCGAAGAACGCGTGGAACGACATGGTCGCGAACAGCACGACGAGCAGCATGATCGGCGGCCACTTCCTGGGGCCGGGATCGATGCCGATGAGCACCCAGGCGAAGAGGTAGCCGGTGAGCAGGAAGTGCACCACCATCAGGACGTGCCCGGTGTGGGTGCGCAGGGCCAGCTCGAACAGCGGCGAGTAGTAGAAGATCGCGAGGCTGAAGAAGAACAGGGCCGCCGCCACGACCGGGTTGGCGACCACCTTCAGCAGTCGCGACTGCACCACCTGGRGGACGACCTCGCGGGGCCCCCACGTCTTGTCGGTGCGGGCCGGCAGGGCGCGCAGGGCGAGCAGGATCGGTGCTGCGGGCACGAGCAGCAGCGGTACGAGCATCGCGATGACCATGTGCATGACCATGTGCATGGAGAACAGCACGCGACCGTAGACGCCGGGCGCTCCAGAGGTCGCGTAGGCGAAGACCGCCCAGCCCAGCACCCAGACGATCGTCCGGTGGATCGGCCACGCATCGCCCCTGCGGCGCAGTCGCAGGACGCCCACGACGTACGTGCCCACGGCCAGGGCCGCGAGGCCCAGCCAGAGCCAGTCGGTCGTCCACGTCGTCAGCCACGAGGACCCGGCGAGCGGTCCCGGGTCGGGATATCCCGTCAGCGCGAACGTCCGTGAGGCGTCGGCGACCGGCACGTCCGGCACCGGCGGAGCACTGCGCGACAAGGCGACCGCTGTTCCCAGGGCCACGCCCATGACGACGAGCTCGGCACCCACGAGACGGACGAAGGCCGTGGACTTGCCCCGCTCGAGGCCCGCCAGCAGCGAACGGCGGTGGCGCCACCCGGCATACCCGAGCAGGAGGAGGGCCACGGTCTTGACGATGAGCAGCACGCCGTAACGGGTGCCGAGGTCGCTCCACGACCCCACCCGGACCAGCGCGCTCTGCAGGCCCGAGAGGGCCACTGCCGTGAAGCACCAGCCGGCCAGCGTCGAGAAGCGCGCCGCCGTGGGCGGGAGGTCGGCACCCAGGAGCGGCCGCAGCAGCGCGAGCGCGAGCAGTCCGCCGACCCAGACGGTGACCGCGACGAGGTGGACGGCGAGCGCGTTGACGGCCGTGCTGTGGTCGGTCGCCCCGGCCGCGTGGCCCGCGAGCGCGAGGGGCAGCAGGCCGAGCACGGAGATCAGCGAGAGCCACGCCATCGCGGCCCGGCTGGTGACGACGAGGGCGACGACGGAGACGAACGCCGCGACGCAGGCCGTGATGAGCGTGACCCTGATCGGCTCGATCCGCCAGGCGAAGGTCGTGAACTGCTGCCCGAACGACGGGTCGGAGAGGGGGACCCCGATCAGGTCGGCCATCCCGAGCACGGCGCCCGCGGCGCCGGCGAGCGCCCACAGCCCGGCGGCGATCCCGGCGAGCCTGGTGGCGGTCAGCCGACGGTTCGTGCGCGTCGTCTCCGGCACGAGGTATGCCGCGTGGAGGAGCAGCCCCACGGTCACCGCGGCGGCGAGGTCGTGGACCACCCGGGCGTAGAGGACGCCCCACCGGACGAAGCCCCCGGGATCGCCGACGACGGGGGCCGTCGCGGCCTCGCCGATGACGGCGGCCAGCGGCAGCGCCACGAGGGCCGCGAACACGAGCGCCAGGAGCGGGAGCCGCCCCACTGGTGCCGGTGGGGCCAGTGGGGCCGTCACGGTCCTGGCGACGGGAGAGGTCATGGCGACAGCCTAAGTATGGTGGAGTCATGTCCTTGCACCCGGCAGCACCCGAAGACCTGGCCGGACTCGTCACGGCCTACCAACAGACGACGCAGGCCGTCATCGACCTGGGACGGTCCTGCTCGGATGCCGACTTCGACCTGCCGACCGCCTGCCCCGGCTGGACGGTCAAGGACCAGATCTCGCACGTCGTCGGGCTGGAGTCGTGGCTGCACACCGGCGACGTGCCGCGCGTCGACCTGCCCGACTACGACCACGTGCGCCATGAAGCCGGCAAGTTCATCGAGCGGTCGGTGGAGCTGCGGCGCTCGATGCTGGGCGCCAAGGTCGTCAACGAGCTGGAAACCATTGCGGCGCAACGCGTGGAGCAGTTCAGCGCGCCGGACATGACTCTCGAGACCATCGTGCGGGGCGCCTGGGGGCCGGCGCCCGCGGGCGAGAACCTGCGCACCCGGATCCTCGACATCTGGACCCACGAGCAGGACATCCGCCAGGCCCTGCGGCGGCCCGGCAACCTCGACTCCGGGGGCGCCACCGTGTTCATGGAGCTCCTCTTCGCCTCGCTGCCCAAGCTGGTGGCGCGCACCGCCGGCATCGAGCCCGGCAACGTCGTCATCATCGACAGCACGGGTCCGGTGGCCGGCCGCGCAGGCGTGTGGGTGGAGGCCAGCGACGACGGCAAGCCGCGCGGCATACCCCTGTTCTCGGGCATCGCCCACGACGGGGACCCCGAAGACGTGTTCACGACGATCACCCTCTCGACGGACGCCCTCACCCGCCGGGCTGCGGGCCGCGGCGGGCTCGAGGACATCCACTTCACCGTGCAGGGCGACGAGGACGTCGCCCGCCGCGTGCTGGAGAACCTCGTCCTGGTGCCCTGAGACTCCTTCGCTGAACGATCGTTGCTGAGCGTTTCGTTGCTTGCACCACACAACCATCTCGTGATACTTGTATGTCGCAAGCAACTGTTTAGATCACCCACGTCCTAGGTCGCCCATGTCCACGCACCACCTCGACCGGCAGACGGCTGAGCGCGTCAGCGTCGGCCTGATCCGGCTGATGAAGCTCCTGCAGGCCCTGCGCCAGCACGCGCCGCGCATCCACCCCGCGGTGGACGCCACCGCCTACCCGATCCTGTTCAACCTGGCCGCCGAGCCGCGTCGGGTCTCGGCGCTCGCGGAGTGCGTCCACTCCGACGTCTCTACCGTGAGCCGGCAGGTGAGCACCCTCGAGGCCCACGGCCTCGTCGACAAGGTCAGCGACCCCGACGACGGCCGCGCCCAGGTCGTCCGCCTCAGCGACGAGGGTCAGGCCCTCCTCGCGGGCATCCAGCAGCAGCGGACCGAATGGTTCGGCGAGCTGATGGCCGACTGGACCGCCGAGGAGGCCAGCGACTTCGCGGGGCACCTGGAACGGTTCGGCGCCGACCTCGAAGGCTTCCGCGAGCAGCTGACCGCCCGCCGCCCCACGGCCTCCCCGGCTCCACCGAGGCCCACACCTTCCAGCGCCACACCTTCCAGCCCCCTTCTTTCCACTCTTTCCACGGAGAACTGACATGGCAGCCGCCGCCCCCGCCCGTCCCGAGGGACCCCTCGCCCACAAGCAGATCGTCACGATCCTGATCGGTCTGATGATGGGGATGTTCCTCGCCGCACTCGACCAGACCATCGTGGCCACGGCCATCCGCACCATCGCCGACGACCTCAAGGGGCTCGACGAGCAGGCGTGGGCCACCACCGCCTACCTGATCACCTCGACCATCGTGACGCCGCTCTACGGAAAGCTCAGCGACATCTACGGTCGCAAGAAGTTCTTCTCGGCCGCGATCACGATCTTCGTCATCGGTTCGGTGCTCTGCACGCTGTCCGAGTCGATGCTGCAGCTGGCCTTCTACCGCGCCGTCCAGGGCCTCGGCGCCGGTGGCCTGTTCTCGCTGTCACTGGCCATCATCGGCGACATCGTGCCGCCGCGGGAGCGGGCCAAGTACCAGGGCTACTTCCTGGCGGTGTTCGCCACGTCGAGCGTGCTCGGGCCGGTCGTCGGCGGGTTCTTCGCCGGCCAGTCCAGCATCTTCGGCGTCGACGGCTGGCGCTGGGTCTTCCTCGTCAACGTGCCGATCGGCATCGCCGCACTGGTCGTCGTCTCCCGCACCCTGCACCTGCAGCACACCCGCCTCGACCACCGGATCGACTGGTGGGGCGCGGTGACGCTGAGCTTCGGGCTCGTGCCGCTGCTGCTCGTCGCCGAGCAGGGTCGCGACTGGGGCTGGGGCTCCGGGCGGTCGATCGCCTGCTACGTCGTCGGAGTGCTCGGGGTGATCGCCTTCCTGCTCGTCGAGCGCGCCATGAAGGACGAGGCCCTGCTGCCCCTCACGCTGTTCCAGGAGCGCACGGTCGCCGTGGCGTCGGGTGCCTCGGTGCTCATCGGCATGGCCATGTTCGGTGGCCTCGCCTCGCTGCCGCTCTACCTGCAGATCGTCAAGGGAGCCTCTCCCACCAAGGCCGGCCTGCTGCTGCTCCCGCTGACCCTCGGCATCATGTTCGGCTCGATCGTGTCGGGCCAGATCATCAGCCGCACCGGGCGCTACCGCAGGTTCCCCATCATCGGCTCTGCCCTGCTGGCCGTCTCGCTGTTCGTCTTCCACTACATCAAGGCGGACACGCCGCTGTGGCAGACGAGCATCGTCATGGTCTTCTTCGGGCTCGGGCTCGGCTTCAACTTCCAGCCGCTCACCCTGGCGGTCCAGAACGCCGTCTCGCCACGGCTGATCGGCGTCGCGACCGCGTCGGCGACCTTCACACGCCAGATCGGTGGCACCCTGGGTACCGCCGTGTTCCTGTCGATCCTGTTCTCCACGGTGCCCGACAACATCTCCTCGGCGCTCACCACCGCGTCCGGCACCAAGGAGTTCCAGGCCGCCGTGGCCGACCCGGCCAACGCCGAGTTCGCCAAGGGACTGCAGTCGGCGGCCGGTCAGGCCGGCGGGACGGCCGGGAGCGTGCTCAAGGACTCCTCGTTCCTCAACCACCTCGACCCGAGGCTGGCCAAGCCGTTCCTCCAGGGCTTCTCCGACTCGATGGACCTGGTGTTCCTCGTGGGTGCCGGGGTGATGGTGCTCGGCTTCCTCGTGATGCTGCTGCTCCCCCACGTCGAGCTTCGTGGCGGGTCGGCCTACTCCGAACGTGGCGCAGCCGACAAGACCGACGCCGATGCAGCCGCGGAGGCGGAGGCGGCAGCCGTGGCGCCGCCCGTCTGACCGGTTGGAGCAAGGGTTCACCCTGAACGGTCCCTGACCCGGCCCCCGAGGAGAGGACCCGCGCGGAGGAGCGCGGCTACATTGACTCGCGTGCAACCCGCGCAACCCGTCGTGCAGACCCAGGGGCTGACCAAGGACTACGGTCCGGTGCTGGCCCTGGACTCGCTGGACCTCGAGATCGGTCCGGGGATCACCGGTCTGGTCGGCGCCAACGGCGCAGGCAAGTCGACGTTGCTCAAGATCCTGCTCGGCCTGGTCCCCGCGACGGGGGGTCGTGCGCAGGTGCTGGGTCACGACATCGCCTCGGCCGGCCCCGCGATCCGCGCAGCGGTGGGCTACCTCCCCGAGCACGACTGCCTGCCGCCGGACGTGAGCGCCAGCGACTTCGTCGTCCACCTGGCGATGATGTCCGGACTTCCCCGGGTCGCGGCGCGCGAGCGGGCGGCCGAGGTGCTCCGCCACGTGGGGCTGGCCGAGGAGCGGTACCGACCGATGGGCGGCTACTCCACGGGCATGAAGCAGAAGGCCAAGCTCGCGCAGGCCCTGGCCCACGACCCTCGACTGGTGCTGCTCGACGAGCCGACCAACGGCCTCGACCCGGCCGCGCGCGAGGAGATGCTGGGCCTCGTCCAGCGGATCGGGCGGGAGTTCGGGATCGCGGTGATCGTGACCTCACACCTGCTCGGCGAGCTCGAGCGGGTGAGCGACCACGTGGTCGTCCTCGACGGCGGCCGGCTGCTGAGGGCCTCGCGCACCGACGAGTTCCTCGACGCCACGGGCGTCCTGCTCGTCGAGGTGCTCGGCGACGACGCACAGGTCCGCATGGCAGAAGCCCTCGGCCGGGCCGGGGTCACCACGGTCCCGCGCGGCGCCCTCCTGACCGTGGACGCCGCCGCCGGGCAGCACGACGTGCACGACCTGATCCGCGACACCGCGAGCGACCTGGGGCTGGGCCTGGTCCGGCTGCAGGTCGACCACCGCCGCATCGAGGACGTGTTCGTTCAAGAGCATGGCGCTGTTCAAGGGCAGGGCGCTGATGACTGATCCTTCTTCGGCGACCCCCGAGGGTGGCAGCGTCATCCACGACCTCGGCTACCGCCCCTATGTGGGCGTGCGGCTGGGAGCCGTGGCCATCGCTCGGGCACTGGTCATCACCGGCTTCCGGAACGCCTTCGGACTCGGCCGGTCCGGGAAGTCCAAGGTGCTGCCGTTCATCCTCCTCGCTCTCAACCTGCTGCCGGCTGTCATCGTCGGCGGGGTGATGGTGTTCGTCGGGCTGGACGAGCTCCCGATCGGCTACGCCCAGTACGCCTCCACCACCCAGGTGCTGCTCGGGATCTTCGTCGCGTCGCAGGCGCCGGTGCTCTTCTCACGGGACCTGCGCCACGGCACCATCTCGCTGTACCTCGCGCGACCCCTGCCGTCGAGCACCTATGCCATCGCCCGCTGGGCGTCGCTGCTCGGAGCAACCCTGGTGTTCCTGCTGCTCCCGATCCTGCTGCTGTATGCCGTGGCGCTGCTGGGCGAGCTGGACGTCACCGAACAGACCGGGGATGCCGCCGTCGCCGTCGGCCTCGCCCTGCTGCTCGCCCTGTCCCTCACCGGCCTGGCCGGACTCATCGCGTCCTGGTCGACCCGGCGTGGGTTTGCCGTCGTCGCCACCATCGCGCTGCTCCTCATCGGCAACGGCATCGTGTCCGCGATCCAGGGGATCTCGCACGAGGAGGGCCAGCCGCGCGTGGGAGAGGTCGCCGGGCTCTTCTCGCCCTACTCGCTCTACCGCGGACTGATGTCCGTCTGGACCGACAACGAGGCCCTCACCCCACCGACCGGCACCCCGATGCAGCTCGCCTACGTGGCCGTGTTCGTCGCCCTCTCCGCAGGGTGTCTCGGCGGCCTGGTCTGGCGCTACCGACGGGTGGCCACGGCATGAGCGTCATCACCATCGACCATGCATCGCGCTGGTACGGCAACGTGGTCGCCGTCAACGGCATCTCGATGACCGTCCGACCCGGCGTGACCGGCCTCCTGGGGCCCAACGGCGCCGGCAAGACCACCCTCATCGCGCTCATGTCGGGATTCCTCGCCCCGTCGGCGGGCACCGTCACGCTCGATGACGACCCGATCTGGCGCCACACAAACGCCTACCGCACGATCGGCCTGGTGCCCGAGCGGGAGCTCAGCTTCGGATACCTCACGGGTCGCCAGTTCGTCCTGGCCAACGCCGAGCTGCACGGGCTCGCCGACGCCGGCGCCGCGGCCGAGCGCGCGCTCGAGGTCGTCGAGATGACCGAACCGGCCGGCCGCCGGATCGGGACCTACTCCAAGGGCATGCGCCAACGCGTGAAACTCGCGTCCGCGCTGGTCCACGACCCGGCGGTGCTCCTGCTCGACGAACCGTTCAACGGCGTCGACCCCCGCCAGCGACTGCACCTCATGAGCCTGCTGCGCCGGATGGGCGCCGAGGGGCGCACCGTGCTCTTCAGCTCCCACATCCTCGAGGAGGTCGAGCAGGTGGCCAGGCAGATCGAGGTCGTGGTCTCCGGCCGGCATGCGGCCTCGGGAGACTTCGGGCAGATCCGGCGCCTGATGACCGACCGACCGGTGCAGTACGTCGTCGTCAGTGACGACGACCGGGGTCTCGCCGGCGCGCTGATCGCGGAGCCCTCGGTGGTGGCCGTCTCGCTGCGAAGGGCCGGCGGTGTCGACGTCTCGGTGTCCGACTTCGGCGCGTTCACGGTCCGGCTACCCCAGGTGGCCAGGCGGCACGCGATCCGGATCCTCGAGCTCACCCCGACCGACGAGTCGCTCGAGAGCGTCTTCGCCTACCTGGTGGGTGGCTGACCGATGAATCCCACCATCGTCAGGCTTTCGGCCCAGGCCCTGCTCGGGCGCAGGCGCGGCGTCGTCCTGGTGCTGATCCCCGCGGTGCTCCTGGTGCTGGCGGTCGTGGTCCAGGCCCTGACCGACGACGCGGTCGGCTACGAGGCCGTGGCCAACCTCGGCTTCACCCTCGCTCTGCCCCTCGTCGCCCTGCTCGCGGCGACCGCGGTCCTCGGTCCTGAGGTCGACGACGGGTCGATCGTGTACCTGCTCTCCAAACCGGTGAGCCGACACGTCATCGCCGCCAGCAAGTACGTCGTCGCCTGGGCGGCCACGATGGTGCTCGGCGCCCTCCCGCTCCTGGCCGCGGGACTGGTCCTGGACGCGTCGGACCCCCGCCAGGCGATGGCCTGGGGAGTCGGCGGCGCGGTGGCCGGCACGGCATACACCGCGCTCTTCCTCGGGCTCGCGGCCTTCACCAGGCACGCGGTGGTGATCGGGTTGCTGTTCGCCCTCCTCTGGGAGGGGGTGCTCGGCAACGTCCTCGACGGCATCCGGTGGGTGGCCATCGGCGCCTGGGGCCGTGAGGTCGCGACCGAGATCAGCTCTCAGGTGCCGGCCCCGGGCATCGGTGTCGGCTACGCCGTGGTCGCGGCGGCCCTCGTGAGTGCCGCGTCGCTGTGGTTCACCGGTGACCGGCTGCGGTCCTTCACCCTGCGCGGGGACGAGTAGGAGGCCCCTGCCGCGGCCCCCTGGCATCGTCAGGTGACGACGCTGTGCATTGCCCCACAGGGGGTGGGGCAATGCATAGCGTGCGCAAAAGGTCGGACTCAGCCCCAGACGAGGCCGCGGGCCGGGTCGGCGAGGATGGCGCCGACGTCGGCGATGAACTTGCTGCCGAGCTCGCCGTCCACGAGGCGGTGGTCGAACGACAGGGCCAGCTGGGTGACCCAGCGCGGCTCGATCGTCTCGGTTCCGTCCGCGGCTGTGACGACCCACGGCTGGCGACGGATCGCACCGAAGGCCATGATGGCCGACTCGCCCGGGTTGATGATCGGGGTGCCGGTGTCGACGCCGAAGACGCCGACGTTGGTGATCGTGATGGTGCCACCGGACATCTCGGCGGGCTGGGTGCGGCCCTCACGCGCCGTCGCCGTCAGCGCGCCGATGGCTTCGGCCAGCTGGCGCATCGACATCTGGTCGGCGTCCTTGATGTTCGGGACCATCAGGCCCCGCGGGGTGGCAGCGGCGATGCCGAGGTTGACGTAGTTCTTGACCACGATCTCCTGGGCGGCCTCGTCCCACGTCGCGTTGATCTCCGGGTGGCGACGGATCGCGACGGTCATCGCCTTGGCCAGCACCAGCAACGGCGTGACCTTGACGTCCTTGAACTCGCGGTCCTTCTTCAGCCGGTCGACGAGCTCCATGGTGGCCGTGGCGTCGATGGTCACCCACTCGGTCACGTGCGGCGCAGTGAACGCGCTGCCGACCATGGCCTGCGCGGTCATCTTGCGGACACCCTTGATCGGGATGCGCGTCTCGCGCTCCCCGCCGCGGGTGAAGACCGGAGCCACGTATGCCGCCTGGCTGGCAGCCTCGGCAGCCGCCGGTGACGCCGTGGCCGGCTGGGCCGCGTGGGCGTCGATGTCGGCGCGACTGATGATGCCGCCCTCACCGCTACCCGTAACCGTGGCGAGGTCGATGCCGAGGTCCTTGGCGTACTTGCGGACCGGCGGCTTGGCGAGCGCCCGTGCGCCACCCTCCCGAGCAACGGGTGCGGGTGCGGGTGCGGCCGGCAGGGTCGCGACGGGCGCCTCGGCCGGGCTCGTCTTGGCCTGCACGGCGGGGGCCACCGAGGCCTCGGCGCCCTTGCGGGGACGACGCTTGGCCTCGGTCTGCTTGACGCCGTAGCCGACGAGGACGGCGGTGCGACCGGTTGACGTGGTGCCGCCGATCTTGCCCTCCTCGATCTCCTCGTCGTCCGAAGCTGCTGCCGCAGCCGCCGCTGCCATCTTGGGAGCAGGCGAGCCCTCGATGCCGGGCTCGACGGCCCCGACCGCGGGCGCGTCCTGGACAGGAGCGGCGCCCTGTACCGGTCCACCGGCAGTGTCGACGGAGATGATCGGCGTGCCGACCTCGACCGTGTCGCCTTCGGAGACGTGCAGCGCGGTGACGGTGCCGGCGAACGGCACCGGCAGCTCGACGAGCGACTTGGCGGTCTCGATCTCGACGATGATGTCGTTGACCTTGACCGTGTCGCCGACCTTGACGTTCCAGGTGACGATCTCGGCCTCGGTCAGGCCCTCACCGGGGTCTGGAAGCTTGAACTCTTTGACTGCCATGCGTTTTCGCGCCTCTCTCAGAAGGCCAGTGAGCGGTCGACGGCGTCGAGCACCCGGTCGAGGTCGGGGAGGAACTCCTCCTCGAGCTTGCTCGGCGGGTAGGGCAGGTTGTAGCCGCCGACCCGGAGCACGGGAGCCTCGAGGTGGTAGAAGCAGCGCTGCTGCAGCGCCGCGGCGATCTCCGCACCCATGCCGAGGAACGTCGATGCCTCGTGGACGACGATGGTCCGGCCGGTCTTCTCGACGGACGCGGCGACGGTGTCGAGGTCGAGCGGGCTGAGCGTCCGCAGGTCGATGACCTCGAGGTTCTTGCCCTCGGCGGCGGCGGCCTCGGCCGCCTGGAGGCAGGTCTTGACCATGGGGCCGTAGGCGACGAGCGTCGCGTCGGTGCCCTCGCGGCATACCTGTGCCTTGAGCAGGTCGCGGGGGGCGGCGGACTCGTCGACCTCGCCCTTGTCCCAGTAGCGGCGCTTGGGTTCGTAGAAGAGCACCGGGTCGTCGGACTCGATGGCCTGCTGGATCATCCAATAGGCGTCCTCGGCGTTGGAGCAGCAGACGACCTTGAGGCCCGCGGTGTGCGCGAAGTAGGCCTCGTTGGACTCGGAGTGGTGCTCGACCGCGCCGATGCCACCGCCGACGGGGATCCGGATGACCATCGGCAGCTTGATCTTGCCGAGCGAGCGGGCCCGCATCTTGGCGACCTGGCTGACGATGTGGTCGAACGCCGGGTAGATGAACCCGTCGAACTGGATCTCGACGACGGGACGGTAGCCGCGCAGCGCCATACCGATCGCGGTGCCGACGATGCCGGCCTCCGCGAGGGGGGTGTCGATGACGCGGTCCTCGCCGAAGTCCTTCTGGAGGCCGTCGGTGACGCGGAAGACGCCACCGAGCTTGCCGATGTCCTCACCCATGAGGACGACCTTGGGGTCGCGCTCCATGGCGGCGCGCAGGCCGTTGTTGATGCCCTTGGCAATCGTCATGCTGCCCATCAGTGGCTCCCCTCACCCTCGAAGCCGGCGTGGTAGGCGGCGAACTCCTTGCGCTCGGCCTCGACCACCGGGTGCTCCTCGACGTAGATGTGGTCGAACATCGAGTCGGGCGTCGGGTCGGGCATGGACAGGCAGCCCTCGCGGACGGCGACGGCCAGCTCGTCGGCCTCGACCTCGAGCGCGTCGAAGAACGCCTGGTCGGCCTTCTGCGTGTGCACGAGGTAGGACTTCAGCCGCTCGATGGGGTCGCGGTGCTTCCACACCTCGACCTCGGCGGAGACGCGGTACTTGGTCGGGTCGTCGGAGGTGGTGTGCGCGCCCATGCGGTAGGTGTACGCCTCGATGAACGTGGGGCCGTTGCCGGAGCGGGCCGCGTTGAGCGCCTGCTGCGTCACGGCATAGACGGCCAGCACGTCGTTGCCGTCGACCCGCACGCCGGGGAAGCCGAAGCCACGCGCACGCTGGTAGAGCGGGATGCGGGTCTGGCGCTCGTTGGGCTCGGAGATGGCCCACTGGTTGTTCTGGCAGAAGAACACGACCGGGGCGTTGTTGACCGCGGCGTAGACGAACGACTCGTTGACGTCGCCCTGGGCGGTGGCGCCGTCGCCGAAGTAGGCGATCACGGCGGCGTCGCGCTCGTCGTCGCCGGTGCCGACGTCACCGTCGCGCTGGATGCCCATGGCATAGCCGGTCGCGTGCAGCGTCTGGGCGCCGATGACGATCGTGTAGAGGTGGAAGTTCTTCTCGTTCGGGTCCCAGCCGCCGTGGTTGACGCCACGGAACAGGCCGAGCAGGTTGAGCGGGTTGACGCCGCGGCACCAGGCGACCCCGTGCTCGCGGTAGGTCGGGAAGGCGTAGTCCTGCGGGCGCATCGCGCGACCGGAGCCGACCTGGGCCGCCTCCTGGCCGAGCAGGCTGGCCCAGATGCCGAGCTCGCCCTGGCGCTGGAGCGCGGTGGCCTCGGCGTCGACGCGGCGGATGAGGACGAGGTCGCGGTAGAAGCCGCGCAGGTCCTCGTCGGTGAGGTCCTTGACGTACTCGTCGTACTCGGTGTTCTCGACGCGCTGGCCCTCGGGGGTGAGCAGCTGGATCATCTCGGGTCCGCCGTCACCGACCTCCGGGACCGGGGCGGTCAGCTCGGCGAGCACCTCGTCCTCATGCTCGGCGCTCGTGGCGCCGGCGACTGCGTTGTCGCTCACTGGAACTCCTTCTTCACCCGGGCGGGGTCTCCGCCCTCGTGTGGCGGCTGGTGTGGGGCGCGCTTGTGGCAGCGCTCACAGGGGCCTTGCTGAGGCCCAAGATATCCGCAGCACCGGGAAATCTCAGAATCCGGACTCCTCCGTGCTCACCACCTGCACCTTTGTATGCCGCGGGGCCCAGTTCAGCTCGCTGCTTCCCTCTTTGCTTCCCTCGTTGCTTCGCTCGATGCCGCTCGTTGCTTCGCTTGCTGGTCAGGTGAGGCGGGACTGGGAGCGCCAGAGGTCGATCCCGGCGTCGACGGCGTCGCGGTCGATCTCCTCGAGCTCGGCGTCGCTGAACCGCAGGTTGCTCACCGCGGCCGCGGAGTCCTCGAGCTGGCCGACGGACGACGCCCCGATCAGGACCGAGGTCACCCGCTCGTCGCGCAGGGCCCACGCCAGCGCCAGCTGGGCGAGGGACTGGCCACGCTCGGTGGCGAGGTCGTCGAGCTTGCGGATGTGGGCCAGCGACTCGTCGGTGAGCAGGTCGGGCGACAGCGACTTGCCCTGGCTGGCGCGCGAGCCCTCGGGGATGCCGCCGAGGTACTTGTTCGTCAGCATCCCCTGGGCCAGGGGGCTGAACGCGATGCAGCCGATGCCCCGCTCACCCAGGGTGTCGAGCAGACCGCCCTCGATCCAGCGGTTCACCATCGAGTACGACGGCTGGTGGATGAGCAGCGGGACGCCCAGCTGCTCGAGCACCTCGGCCGCACGCTCGGTGCGCTCGGGCGAGTAGCTGGAGATACCGGCATACAACGCCTTGCCCTGCTGGACCGCGGTGGCGAGGGCCCCCATGGTCTCCTCGAGCGGGGTGTCCTCGTCGGGGCAGTGGCTGTAGAAGATGTCGACGTAGTCCAGGCCCATCCGGGTCAGGCTCTGGTCCAGGCTCGCGAGGAGGTACTTGCGGGAGCCGCCGATGCCGTAGGGGCCGGGCCACATGTCGTAGCCGGCCTTGGAGCTGATGACCAGCTCGTCACGGTAGGGCTTGAAGTCGGCGGCGAAGTGCCTGCCGAAGTTGGCCTCAGCCGCGCCGTAGGGCGGGCCGTAGTTGTTGGCGAGGTCGAAGTGGGTGATGCCGATGTCGAAGGCCCGGCGAAGGATCGCTCGCTGCACGTCGAACGGCTTGTCGTCCCCGAAGTTGTGCCACAGGCCGAGGCTGACCGCCGGGAGCCGCAGTCCGCTCTGACCCACCTTGCGGTAGGGCATCGGGCCGTAACGGTCCGGGCGGGCGAGATAGGGCGGGAGCCAGGTGTCGACCATGGCCCCAGCCTATGGCCGCGCCCGCCCCGATGACCCGGGACAGGGGCGCCGCCGGTCGCGTTCGACGACCTCAGCCGGCAGGCGCGATGTTCTGGTTGTGCCGGAACACGTTCTCCGGGTCCCAGACTGCCTTGATCCCGCGCAGCCGCGCGAGCTTGGTTTCGCCGAAGGCGCTGTCCACCCGCTCCTGGCCCTCGTCCCCGATGAAGTTGAGGTAGACCCGTCCCGACGTCCACGGCTTCATCGCGGCCGCGAGGGTCCGCGTGTGGGCGATGTTCGCGTCCGTGTCTGCCGGGTCGGGCCAGAGCGACAGGTAGTGGATGTTGAACGGCGCCTGCCGCTCCCCGAAGGCGGTGGCCTCCTCGGGCACGCGCGCGACGGCACCCCCACCGGGCACGACGATGACCTGGCTCACCGGCGACACGGGCGACGACGCCAGGGCGGCGAGGGTCTCGACCGCCTCGTCCGGCAGCTCCTCGAGGAAGTCGGCCGTCCAGTAGTTCTGCAGGCCGTGCGGGTTGGCGTCGTCGAGCAGCCGCTGAAGGGCCACGTAGGGCATCGGCCCGACATGGGCGAAGACCGGCGGCCCGAAGCCCAACAGCGGGGCCAACGCCGCCTCGGCCTCCTCGATCGGGCCGGTGTAGGCCACGATCACGCCCACGGCCGGCTTGCCGCGGGCCGGCTCCGGCACCATCTCGATCGGCGGGGCGGTGATGAAGGCCACGCCGCCACCCACCTCGTCGGGCGCGTCGACGAAGAAGTCCCGGAAGTTGCGCAGGACGGCGGCTCCCATCGGCGGCGGATACATGAGCATGCCGCCGAAGACCATCGGTCCGATCGCGTGCAGTCGCAGGGTGAAACGGGTGACGACGCCGAAGTTGCCGCCGCCACCGCGCAGGGCCCAGAACAGGTCGGGGTTCTCGGTCTCCGAGGCCGTCACGATCCGGCTGTCCGCCGTCACCACCTGCGCCTCGATGAGGTTGTCGCAGGTGAACCCCAGCCTGCGCTCCACCCAGCCACTCCCGCTGCCGAGCGCGAGACCGCCGACGCCCGTCGTGGAGACGCGCCCGCCGGTCACCGCCAGACCGTGCTCCTGGGTGGCCGCGTCGAGCTCGCCCCACGTGCATCCGCCACCCACCTGAGCAGTCGCCGTCTCGGGGTCGACCACGATGTCGCGCAGTCCGCGCAGGTCGACGCACAGTCCGCCGTCGACCACCGCCGAGCCGTTGACGGAGTGGCCGCCTCCGTAGACGGAGATCGGCAGGCCAGACGTCCGGGCGTAGGCGATCGCAGCAGCGACATCCGCCGCCGTTCGGCAGGTCGCGATCAGCGCGGGCGTGCGGTCGATCATGCCGTTGAACACCCGCCGCGCGTGCTCGTACCCGTCGTCACCCGGCGCCAGCTGGAGGCCCGAGAACTCGGGGATGGTGGGGCGGACGTCAGTCAGATCGGTCATGGCAGGGCCTCCCGGGAGTGCATGCTGCCGACTCTCCTCCGGCCTCCGGCCGACGCACCTCCCCTAAAGAGACGACAGGCACCCATGACATCCAGCACCGTGGAACGACGGGCGCAGCGGCGGCCGGGACCTCCCCGCTGGCCTGGGTCAGGAGGGGTCGATGGGGCGCTCCGCGAGGAACTCCCCCGCCACCCGGATCAGCACGTCGTTGGCCTCGGTCTCGCCGATGGTCGCGCGTACCCCATCCGTGCCGTACTGGCGCAAGGTGAGGCCCGCCGCCTGGGCGGCGGCCGCGAAGTCGCCGGACCGGTCCCCCAGTCCGAACCACACGAAGTTGGCCTGGGTCTCGGGGATGAACCAGCCCTGGCCGCGCAGCATCTCGACCACCCGGGTGCGTTCTGCGACAAGGGAGTCCACGCGCTCCTTCAGCTCGTCGAAAGCCTTGAGCGAGGCCACCGCCGCGGCCTGCGCGATCGAGTTCACGCCGAAGGGCGTCGCGGTCTTGCGGAGGGCAGCCGCGACCGGGGGGTGCGCCACGGCATACCCGATGCGCAGGCCGGCCAGGCCGTAGGCCTTGGAGAAGGTGCGCAGCACCATGACGTTGGGGCGGTCGCGGTAGAGCTCGAGGCTGCGCGGCGCCTCCTCGTCGGTGACGAACTCGACGTAGGCCTCGTCGATGACGACCAGGACGCGGCTCGGGACGGCGTCGAGGAACCGCTCCAGCTCGGCGTGGGTCACCATCGGGCCGGTCGGGTTGTTGGGGGTGCAGACGATGACGACCTTCGTGCGGTCGGTGATCGCGGCGTGCATGGCGTCGAGCCGGTGGCGGGCATGGTCGTCGAGACCCACCTGCACCGACTGTGCGCCGGCGAGCGCGGTGACGATGGGGTAGGCCTCGAACGACCGCCACGCGTAGACGACCTCGTCGCCGGGGTCGCAGGTGGCGGCGATGACCTGGCCGAGGACGCCGACCGAACCCGTGCCGGTGGCGATGTGTTCGGCGGGCACCCCGAGGGTGTCGGCGAGCGCCTGGGTGAGCTCGGTGACGGCCATGTCGGGGTAGCGGTTGATCGCGCCGGCGGCCTCGCGCACCACCTCGAGGACCGACGGCAGCGGCGGATACGGGTTCTCGTTGGACGAGATCTTGTATGCCGTGACGCCCGCGGGCGCGGCTGCGGGCTTGCCGGGGACGTAGGCGGGCACCTGGTCGAGGGCCGCGCGCAGGCGGACGTCGCTGTCGCTCATGCCCTCACTCTAAGCGGGCGCCACGGCGGGGTATGCCGCGTGGGTCAGTCGTCGTCGCCGTCCGGGATGACCCAGCCGAGGACCATCGACACGATCGTGATGATGATGGCGCCGAGGACCGCGTCCCAGAAGAAGTGGTCGATCGTGAAGCTGAGGCCCAGCGGGTCGGCGATCCACTCGGTCAGCTGGAGCATGAAGGCGTTCACGATGAAGGTGAACAGCCCCAGCGTCAGGATGATGAACGGGAAGCTGAGCACCTTGGCGATCGGCTTGACGACGGCGTTCACCAGACCGAAGACCAGTGCGACAAGGAGGATCGTCGCGAACTTCGAGCCGAACTTGCCCTCCCCGAAGCTGATGCCCGACACGAGCCAGGCGGCCACCCACAGTGCCACCGCGTTGACCGCGACCTTGATGACGAAGTTCATGGACCCGATCGTGCCAGATGCGCGGGGTTTGGCGAGCTAGACGTGGCGGCGGGAGGTGACGACCCGGAACCGGTTGGCCACGAACGCGGCGTCGACGTAGGCCGCGTTGGCCGCGGGGTTGGCGCCGGTGCCGTGGAAGTCGCTGAACGCCGCGGTCTGGTTGACGAACACCGGGCCGGTCAGGTTCTCCGACAACGCGACTCCCGCGTCCGCCGCGGCGTCGCGCGCGGCGTCGAGGACGTCCTCCGACGAGGAGTAGACCGCCGCCGTCATCGCCCCGTGCTCACGCACCGTGTCGCGGAACTGCGCCAGCGACTGGTCGGTCCCGGACGTCGCGATGAGGAACGTCACCGGCCCGAAGCACTCCTGGGTGTAGACGTCCTCGCGGCTCGCGTCCATGCTCACCAGGCCCGGTGCGCGGACCACCGCGTCCGGGTATGCCGGGTGGCTGACCTCGCGCGAGTCCAGCACGACCGTGCCACCCGCCTCCTCGGCGAGCGCGGCGAGCCCGGCGGCGTTGGCGCGGACCCCGTCGTTGACGGTCGCGCCCAGCAGCTCGACGGCCCGGGCGTCGTCCCCTGTCAGCTTGCCCACTGCCGCGGCCAGCTTGGCGCCGAAGTCCTCGAAGGAGACGTGGCCCTCGTCGGTGGCGATGCCGTCGCGCGGGACGTAGATGTTCTGCGGGGTCGTGCACATCTGCCCGGAGTAGAGCGTCAGCGAGAAAGCCAGGTTGCCGAGCACGCCGCGCAGGTTGTCGGTCGAGTCGACGACGATCGTGTTGACGCCGGCCTTCTCGGTGTAGACGAGCTGGCCACGTCCGGCGCCGTTCTCCTCGAGCCAGCCGCCGAAGCCAGGGCCCCCGGTGTAGTCGATGATCCGGACCTCGCCGCGCTCGGCGAGCACCTTGGCCAGGCCCTCACCCTCGGCCTCGGGCGCGAGCTGGACCAGGTCGGGACCGAACCCGGCCGCGGACAGCACCTCACGGCATACCGCGACAGAGATGGCGAGGGGGAGCACGGCCCGCGGGTGAGGCTTCACGATGACGGGGTTGCCGGTGACCAGGGAGGCGAACAGTCCCGGGTAGCCGTTCCACGTCGGGAAGGTGTTGCAGCCGATGACGAGGGCGACGCCGCGCGGCACGACGCGGTAGTCCTTCTGCATCCGCAGCGGGGCGGGGTTGCCCTCCTTGTCGCGACCGGGCTTCTCCCAGACGACGGACGCGGGCACCCGCTCCTGCTCGACGAGGCCGGCGACGATCGACTCCAGCGCGCGGTCCTGGGCGTGGGGTCCAGCGGCCTGGAAGGCCATGACGAACGGCTGGCCGGTCGTGTGCATCACCGAGTGGGCGATCTCGAACGAGCGCGCGTTGATCTGCTCGACGATCTCGACGCAGACCGCCGCTCGGGTGCGGGCACCGGTGTCACGCCAGGCCGGGGTTGCGTCGGCCGCCGCCGCGAAGGCCGCGTCGACGTCGAGGTGGGGATAGGTGATGCCGAGCGCGGGGCCGTAGGGCGAGACCTCCTCGCCGACCCAGTCACCATCGGTGCGCACGTCACCGAGGCCACCGAACGCGTTGTCCCGCAAGGCCTCGTATGCCGCCTGGCCGGCTTCGGCGGACCCCTCGCCGTAGACGCGCGGGGACGGCGACTCCGGGAACCGGCTGAAGTAGGAGCGGTCGGTGAGCGCCTGGGTCGCCTGCGCGATCACCTCGGCGTGCTTGTCGACGAGCGGGTGGGTCGCAGAATCTGTAGCCGTGGACATGGGGTCAGTCTATGGACATTTCTTATTGGTCGCTCTAGAGTAACCGTTGCCCATGAGTAACCAATCAGCCCTCGCCCTCGACGCTCTCGGCGACCCCAGTCGGCGCCAGATCCTCGAGCTCCTCGCCGAGCGGCCGCGCTCGGTCGGCGAGATCGCCGCTGCCATGCCGATCGGGCGGCCGGCGGTGAGCAAGCACCTCAAGGTGCTCGAGGGCGCCGGCCTGGTGGACCACGAGAGCCGGGGCACCCGGAACCTCTACGCCCTCGCGCCCGACGGGCTCGTCGACCTCCAGCAGTGGCTGGTCACGACCTGGGACACCGCGCTCACCTCGTTCGCCAGGTATGTCGATGAACACCGCGTCGAGCAGCACCAGCCGGAAGGACGTCCGTCATGACCACTCAACCTGCCGAGACTGGCGAGAGCACGTCCCGCCACATCGCCCCGCTGCGCCGCGAGGTCCGCGTGCGGTGCGACGTCGACACGGCGTTCGAGCTGTTCACCGCCCACCTCGGGGCGTGGTGGCCACTCGGTACGCACAGCGTCTTCGGCGCGCAGGCGAGCGTGGCGTTCGAGGACGGCGTCGTCGTCGAACGCCATGGCGTCGAGAAGGCGGTCTGGGGCACGGTGCTGCGCTGGGACCGGCCGAACGGGTTCGCCATGACGTGGCGCCCCGGGCACGGCCCGGAGCGGGCCACCGAGGTCGCGGTGGAGTTCGAACCCGACGGCGACGGCACGCTGCTGACGCTGACCCACACCGGTTGGGAGCGGCTGACCGAGCCCGAGGCCGCGAGGGCTGAGTACGACCGCGGCTGGCCGCTGGTGCTCGCCCACCTCGCGCAGCGGGTCGAGTCGCGGGGTGCGGAACCGGAGTCCGCCGTGGAGTCGGAGGCCGCCGGTGAATGGTTCGCGCTGCACCACCGACCCGGCTCCAACCTTCCCGAGGGCACCTCGATCTTCGCCCACCCGGGCTTCTCCGAACACGTCGCGTTCCTGCAGCGACTTCAGGAGCGAGGCTGGCTGGTCGCGGCCGGTCCCGTCGACGCCGCCCAGGGTGAGGGGATGGCGGTCGTGCGCGTCCCGCCCGGGGCGGCCGACGAGATCCTCCGTCTCGCGCGCGAGGACGACGCCTCAGTGACCAGCGGGGTGCTGACCGTCGACGTGCGACCMTGGGACGTACGGTTCACCGCGGTCTGAGGCCACCGCCGTCTGATGCTTCTCCGCGAGGCTGAGGCTTGCAGCAGCCCGAGGCCGCCCTCACCGTGGCCCGGCGCTCAGCGGCGCCTGGGCACGTAGCGGTGCTCCGGCCGGCCGGTGCTGCCGTAGCTGAGATCGAGGTCGAGCAGCTGCTTGCTCACCAGCGACGCGAGGTACCGCTGCGCGGTCGGCCTGCTGGCCCCGAGGATCTCGGCCACATCGGACGCGCCGATGGGCTCCTTCGCGGTCGTGACGATCTCCAGGACCCGGGCCATCGTGGGTTGGAGGGCCCGACCCACGACAGCCCGTCGGGGCGGGGTTCCCCTCAGGCTGAAGAGGTTGTCGACGACCTGCTGGTCGGCCTCACCCTCGCGGCCCATTCTCTCGGTCCACGTGCGGTAGGCCTCCAGCTGCTCGCGCAGGGCGACGAAGGTGAACGGCTTGACGAGGTAGTAGAACGCCCCGAGCTGCATCGCGGCGCGCACGGAGTCGATGTCGCGGGCCGCCGTCACCAGGAGGAAGTCGGGCACCCGTCCCCCCGACGCGGCCAGGCGGCGTACGAGCTCGAGCCCGCTGAAGTCGGGCAGGTACATGTCGAGCAGGATCAGGTCGGGCGCCTCGGACGCCACGAGGTCGGCGGCCTCCGAGCCGGTGTGCGCCTCGCCGACGACGGTGAACCCGTCGAGGCGGGCAACGCTGAGGGCATGGGCCTGGGCCACGTGGTAGTCGTCGTCGACGACGAGGACACGGATCACTCGACCACCTCCTTGCGCCGCATCGGCAGCGTCACGTCGAACCTGGCACCGTCGGGGCTGGAGGCCGTGATGGTCCCCCCGTCGCGGGTGACCAGTCGGTGCACCAGCGCCAGGCCCACCCCGCGCCGCATCCCGCGCCGCGGTTCCTTGGTGGAGAACCCGTCGACGAAGACGTCGTCGAGCCGGTCCACGGGGATGCCGGGTCCGGTGTCGCTGACCGACATCCGGATCACCCCGTCCTCGCAGCCGAGCGACACCGTGACCACCCCGCGCGGGTGGCCCCCCACCGTCCGGGGGTCGTCGGCGACGGCATCGACCGCGTTGTCGATGAGGTTGCCCAGCACCGTCACGATGGGGACCTCGTCGGCGACCGGCATGGCCAGGCGGCTGCCCGGGTCGAGCCGCACCGCGACGTCGCGCTCCGCGGCCACCGTGGTCTTGGCCAGCAGCAGGGCGGTGACCACCGGCGACCCGATCCGCGACCGGACCTCCTCGCCGACCAGGGCGGTGTCGGCCTGGAGGTGCCGGCTGTAGCGCGTCGCCTCCTCGACCTCCCCGAGCTCGAGCAGCACGGACAGGACGTGCAGGCGGTTGGAGAACTCGTGCTCCTGTGCGCGCAGCGCCGTGGTGAGGCCCTCGACGGAGTCGAGCTGTCTCAGGAGCGCCTCCAGCTCGGTGCGGTCCCGGATCGTCACCACCCACCCGGCCTGGCGCTCACCCACGACGACCGGCATCCGGTTGAGGACGAGAAGGTGCTCATCGGTGACGGCGACGAGGTCCTGGCCGGCGACGTCGCCGGTGACCACCCTCCGCAGCCGGTTGTCGGGCAGGACGTCGACGACCCGCTCCCCCAGCACCGCGCCAGGGATCGCGAGCAGTCGCCTCGCCTCGTCGTTGAGGACGTTGATCCGCCCTGACGGGTCGATGCCCAGCACACCTTCGCGGATGCCGTGCAGCATCGCCTCGCGCTCCTGGACCAGGGCGACGATCTCGGCCGGTTCGAGCCCGAAGGTCACCCGCTTGATGCCGCGGGCGAGCAGCAGGGAGGCCGCCACTCCGAGACCCAGCGCGGCGGCGGTGTAGAGCAGGACGTCGGCCATCTCGTGCGTGAACCGGATGCCCACCTCCGACTCGAGCAGGCCGACCGAGACCTCGCCCACCGGCACGCCGTCGGCCCCGAAGATGGGAGCGCGCGTGTTGGCGGAGCGTCCCAGGCTGCCCTGGTCGACCCCGGTGTGCACCCGGCCGTCGAGGGCGACCACCGGCTCCTCGATCTTCTGGCCGATCAGGCTCGGGTTGGGGTGGGAGTACCTCGTCCCGTCACGTCCGATGATCACGACGTACGACGCGCCGGAGTCGCGGCGCACCGCGTCGGCGAGCCGACGCAGCACCTGGTCGGGGTCGCCGGCCTCGACCGAGGCGGCCACCTGCGGCACGTGCCCCAGCGAGACGGCGATGCTGCGGGTCTGCTCGATCGCCTGTTGGTCGGTGGCGCGGCTGGTGACCCGCGTGAACAGGGCGAGTCCGAGGGCCATCGTCACGGCGATGATCCCGAGGACGGCGAAGAGGATCCGGGAGGCCAGGGTGCGGCCCATTCGCGGCATACGTCTCCTCGTCCTGGGTGGGCTGCCCACCGACGGCGCCGGTCGGCGCCGTCCCCAGCATGACTGAGCAGAACGCACAAAACCACGGCTAACGCGGCATACGGGGGCAACGCACACAAGGGTTCCGCGCTCCAGTGACCCACTCCTACGGTGACGCAACTCATCGTCGAGGAAAGAGGTTCGGCCAATGGCGGCCATCGAACTGCGTAACGTCACCAAGAAGTTCGCGACAGCGGACGGCGGCACCTACACGGCCCTCAAGGACCTGTCGCTGACCGTGGAGGAGGGCCAGTTCTGCGCGGTCGTCGGTCCCACCGGCTGCGGCAAGTCCACCACCCTCACCCTCGTCTCCGGCCTGGAGCGCCCCTCGCGGGGCGAGGCCTTCGTCCACGGCGAGGAGGTCAAGGGCATCGAGACCGGCACCGGGTTCGTCTTCCAGCAGGACGCGGTGTTCCCGTGGCGCTCGGTGCTCGACAACGTCGCTGCCGGTCCGATCTACCGGGGCAGTGACCGAGGCGAGGCGACGCGCCTGGCCCGCGACTGGCTGCGGCGCGTGGGGCTGGCCGGGTTCGAGGACCGCTTCCCCCACCAGCTCTCCGGCGGCATGCGCAAGCGCGTCGCCCTCGCCCAGACGCTCATCAACGAGCCGCGGATCCTCCTGATGGACGAGCCGTTCAGCGCCCTCGACGTCCAGACCCGGGCGATCATGTCGACCGAGCTGCTGCACCTGTGGGACCAGACCAAGCCGGCCGTGGTGTTCGTGACCCACGACCTCGAGGAGGCCATCGCCCTCGCCGACAAGGTCGTCGTCCTCACCGCAGGTCCGGGCACGGTGAAGGCCGAGTTCGAGATCGACCTGCCCCGCCCCCGCGTGGTGCAGGAGATCCGCTTCGACCCCCGGTTCATCGAGCTGTACGAGCAGATCTGGGAGGCCCTGCGGGCCGAGGTCGCCGAGGCCTACGACCGCACCACCCGGTCGGCGGTGGCTTCATGATCGACACCTCCTCCAGCCACCAGGCCCCCACTGACGGGGCCATGGACGCGATGGCGACGCATGCCTGGTCGGCCGAGGTCGCCCCCGAGGTCGCCCCTTCGCGTCCGCGCGCGCCGCGGGGCACGCATCGACGCGTTGTCCTCGCTGGAGTGCGAACGGGCATCGTCGTGGTGGCCCTCGTCGTCTGGCAGCTGTGCGTGCACACGAAGGTCGTCGACCCGTTCTTCTGGGGCGAGCCCAAGGGCGTGTGGCAGACGCTGGTCGACTGGTTCACCGTCGGGACGAGCCAGGGCTCACTCGGCCGGCAGATCCTCATCACGCTCGAAGAGGCCGTGATGGGCTTCGTGATCGGCTCGGTGCTCGGCGTCGTCTGCGGGATCGCCCTGGGTCGCGTCGCCGTGCTGTCCGAGATCTTCGGCCCGTTCCTCAAGGCAGCCAACTCGATCCCGCGCATCATCCTCGGCTCCATCTTCACGGTGGCCTTCGGGTTCGGCATCCAGTCGAAGGTGATCCTCGCCGTGGTCCTGGTGTTCTTCGGCGTCTTCTTCAACGCCTACCAGGGATCGCGCGAGGTTGACCGCAACCTCATCGCCAACGCCCGCCTGCTGGGCGCTTCGCGCTGGCAGGTGACCCGCGACGTCGTGCTGCCGTCGGCGTTCACCTGGATCCTCGCGAGCCTGCACATCAGCTTCGGCTTCGCCCTCATCGGTGCGCTGGTCGGCGAGATCCTCGGCGCCAACGAGGGGCTGGGCCTGCTGATCCGCTCCTCGCAGAACAACTTCGACATGAACGGTGTCCTCGCCGGCATGGTGCTCGTCGCCGTCATCGCGCTCACCGCCGAAGGCCTGATCAGCCTGCTCGAACGCCGCCTGCTCCGTTGGCGCCCTCCCCAGACCCACGGAGGTGCGGCAGTCCAGTGAGAGTCCGCCGCGTCCGCGCGGCATACCCAGCAGCACCTCGAGCACACCATTCGCAGCACTCAAAGGAGAGTTCATGAACACCAAGCGTTTCGGCGCCGCAGGCGTCGCGCTGCTCGCAGCGACCAGCGTGGCCGCCTGTGCCAGCAACGCCTCGGGATCCTCCGGCGCGGYCGCCGGCGGCGGCTCGTCGTCGTCCAGCGCCCCCGCGGCCAACTCACCCCAGGTCACCATCATGGTCGGAGGCATGAGCAAGCAGATCTACCTGCCGTTCATGCTGGCCAAGCAGCTGGGCTACTACGACAAGGCCGGCGTCAACGTGAACCTCGTCGACGAGCCCGCGGGCGGCGACGCGACGCAGAACATGCTCGCCGGCCAGGTCCAGGGCGTCGGTGGCTTCTACGACCACAACATCGCGCTCCAGGCCCAGGGCAAGTACTCCGAGGCCGTCGTCTCGATGCTCCAGATCCCCGGCGAGGTCGAGCTGTGCCGCAGTGACCTCAAGGGCAAGGTCAACAGCCCGGCCGACTTCAAGGGCCGCCAGCTGGGCATCACCGACACCGGGTCCTCGACCGACTTCCTCACCCAGTACCTCAGCACCAAGAGTGGTGTCAGCCCGACCCAGGAGACCCGCCGCGGCGTGGGCGCCGGACAGACGTTCATCGCCGCCATGAAGCAGAAGGCGATCGACTGCGGCATGACCACCGAGCCCACCGTCTCGCAGGCGCTGTCCGACGGCACCGCGTTCATCCTGCTCGACATGCGCACGGCCGAGGGCTCCAAGGCAGCGCTCGGTGGCACCTACCCCGCGACCTCGCTCTACATGCCGGTCGACTGGGTGAACAGCCACAAGGACACCGTCCAGAAGCTGGTCAACGCCTACGTCTCGACGCTCACGTGGATCCAGGGCCACACCGGCGCCCAGATCGCCGACGTGATGCCGGCCGCCTACTACAAGGGTGTCGGCAAGCCTGCCTACATCAAGGCGCTCGACAGCGAACGGGGCATCTTCAACCCGACCGGCATCATGCCGGCCGACGGCCCGCCCACCTGCCTCGCGGTGCTGAGCGAGTTCAACCCGAAGGTGAAGGGCAAGACGATCGACCTGACCAAGACCTACACGAACGACTTCGTGAAGGCGGCGACGCCGGTCAGCTGACCGCTCCCCCAACCATCGGGAGGTGTGCCGCGGGCCCCCACC
>NZ_JBFUEP010000012.1:0-80672 GCF_056403895.1 Pedococcus sp. P2_E5 | reverse complement strand
GCTTCCAACATGTTCATGATCTCCTCGGCAGACTTCACGGTGTCCCTCCTGGGGTCGGCAGGCGCTTCAGCACCGCCAACCGCACTCCAGGAGGGGCCTCAGCCGCGGGACGCGACGAGGCAGACGAACTCGTGTCGGGCAGATCTCATGACCGCCAGCGGGCAACTCTCATGTCCGCCACCGGGCAGCCTCGTGGCCGTCTCCGGGCAGTTTCTCGTGGCCGCCCTCAAATGGGTGCATCGCAGCCCTTCTGTCGGCCGGCGGGGAAGGGTCGGTCGCGTCCGGAGCCCTGCCGTCGACCATGCCCCGCTGCGCGCCAGAACGGCGCCCGTCGCTGGAAGGCCTCGTCGCCAAGGTCGCACACAACCGTCAGCTGACCACGCCGGCCGCTCTTCCCGTGTTCCAACCTCGTCGCTGGCGCGAATGAGGCGTTGCGCTGGCCGGTCAGTTGCCGATGACGCTGGAGACAGCGCTTAGCGAATCAACAAGGAAGCCGGATTCCCCGAGCAGGCCTCGCACCACAACCGGCGGGCGGGGGCTCAGCCCGGCGGATCCATGCCGCACGTTACGGGGGAGCAGCGGCTGGTCGGGCATCCTTGCACCCCTTGACACCATGGGAAGGATCGCATGGTTCCCCCGCACACTGCCCAAGCGGTCGGACCCGCGTTCTGGGCCCCTCCAAAACGCTGGCGCTGAGCCCCGCGACTTCTGCGCAACGGGATAGCCCCACCCGCAGCGCGCACAGGCGCCGCTTGGGCGCGGTCGTTCACCGGGAAGACCGATGACATGCCTGATCGACGTCGATTAAGAAGCCGACCTTCCTAGATCGTTGTGTGCGGCCACCTGTTGCCAACGAAAGGCTGGCCAATGCGCCGCAATAGTGCCGGCTGCCTCGTGCAACGCCGGAATATTCTCTTCGATGGCCTCGCGCGTCAGGCGGATGCTCGGGCCCGCCAAACTCACCGTGCCTAGGGCAGGAGCGTCCACGCGCGCGCCGTGGACGGCCGTTCCGAACACCGGAACCGCGATCGCACTCACACCCTCGTCGCGTTCGCCAGTAACCTCGGCGAAGCCGGTGGATCGAACCACCTTCAAGTCTTGAAGCACGTCCTCTATGGACGTCCGGGTCATGGGCGTGTGACCGTCGAGCCGACGATTCGACAAGATCTTTTGAACGTCTTGGTCGGCTAGGGTCGAGAGCCAAGCCTTGCCCGAGGCGGTGGCGTGAAGGGAGATTTCAGTCTCCAATGGCGCCACTCGCAACTGCCTTTTCGAACCTTCGGCCTTCGCTACCCAAAACAAACTGTTGCTAGAGGCTGCGGCAAGTCTGGCAAGCTCCCCTGTCTTGGAGGCAAGGCGGTCTAGCGGTGGTTGAGCCCAGTTCTGAAAGCCCGCTGCCTCCAACTGGCGCAGTCCCATGGCTCCCACGCGGTACGTGAGCCGATACCTATTGGTGACACCGTCGTGCTCGACGAAGCCGGCCTCCGTCATGGCGGCTAGCAGGCGAAAAGGAATTGACTTGTTGGTATCCAACGAGTCGGCGATCTCGCTAACGCTCATCCCTTCAGGGGCATCGGCGAGCAATTCCATGATCCGCAGTGCCTGCTTCACCCCGGTAGCCACTAGATGCCAACCCTTCTAAACCCTGGTCCTATGTAAGGCTAAGCACCGTCAGCCGAGGACGACCACGAGTTGCGCGCCATCGGCAAATCGTAACACGGTTGCCGGACAGCGGCCCGCTGAAGCCACCGTACGCGTGGGAGCTACGACAACGCCATGGCCGAGGCCGCCAACCCGCTGTTCAGGCCGAGTCCGTCCGCAACGCGGCGGTGTACCTCGAGGCCGGCTGGGAGTCCGTCGCAGATGTCGAGCTCGTCGTCGCCGAGTACGCCGACTGCTCTACCACTAACCTTCACGGCCAGGTCGGGCTCGCCCCGCCGCCCGAGCTCGAGGCGACTCGCTGGGCCAAGCAGGCTCAGCGCCACAACCTTGAAATTCCAGGTTTCACAAGGCCGGACCCACCTAACTGAGCCTCCTTGGAACCCAAGTCGACTCTGTATGGCGGTACTTGGTTCGTCCTTGGACTGGTGGCGCACGGCTAACCGGCCAATGGTCTCTGGGTATCCTCGGCGGCTTGCGCCCGACCTGCGTCCGCTTGGTGGTAGCTGGTCACGGGGCAGGCGTCCCCCTCAGGTCCGGTTATGAAGACAGCCCGGGCACGGACGGATAAAGCGGACACCTTCCCGCGAGGGCCGCGACCCGGTCCTGCAGCCTTGCGGCAGCGCCCTCGGCGAGCTCCGGTTGGAGGGCTTCGGCGATTATGTCGGCGACCTCGGCAAACTCCAGTGGGCCGAACCCCCGGGTCGCCAGGGCCGGGGTGCCGATGCCCAGCCCCGAGGTGACCATCGGGGGCGTGGGTCGTAGGGGACGGCGTTGCGGTTGACGGTGATCCCGATCTGGTGCAGCCGATCCTCGGCCCGCTTGCCGTCGAGCTCGGACTCCACGAGGTCGACAAGGACGAGGTGCACGTCGGTGCCCCCGGTGAGGACCTTGACCCCCGCGGCGCAGACGTCCTCGCGGGTGAGCCGTTCGGCGAGGATCCGGGCACCCTCCAGGGTGCGGCGCTGGCGGTCCTTGAACTCCTGGCTGCCAGCGACCAGGAAGCACACCGCCTTGGCGGCGATGACGTGCTCGAGCGGGCCACCCTGCAGGCCCGGGAACACTGAGGAGTTGATCTTCTTGGCGATCGCCGCGTCGTTGGTGAGAACCACTCCGCCCCGTGGTCCGCCCAAGGTCTTGTGCGTGGTCGAGGTGGTGACATGGGCGTGCGGGACCGGGCTGGGGTGCAGCCCCGCGGCAACCAGCCCGGCGAAGTGGGCCATGTCCACGAACAGGATGGCGCCCACTTCGTCGGCGATCTGGCGGAACTGCGCGAAGTCGAGTTGGCGCGGGTAGGCCGACCAGCCGGCGATGATCATCTTCGGGCGGTGCACGCGTGCAAGTCGCGCCACCTCGCCCATGTCGACGCGGCCGTCATCGCCCACGTGGTACGGCACGACGTTGAACGTCTTGCCGCTGTAGTTGAGCCGCATGCCGTGGGTGAGATGGCCGCCGTGCGCCAGGTCGAGGCCGAGGATCGTGTCCCCATGCTGCAGCAGCGCAAAAAAGACGGCCGTGTTGGCCTGGGCGCCGGAGTGCGGCTGCACGTTGGCGTACTCGGCACCGAACAACGCCTTCACTCGGTCGATGGCGAGTTGCTCCACGATGTCGACGTTCTCGCAGCCGCCGTAGTACCGACGTCCTGGGTACCCCTCGGCGTACTTGTTGGTGGCGACCGAGCCCTGGGCCTGCATGACGGCCACGGGCGCGAAGTTCTCCGAGGCGATCATCTCCAGAGTGGCCTCCTGGCGGCGCAGCTCCGCGTCGAGCGCGGCAGCGACCTCAGGGTCAACCTGGGCGAGGTTCTGGTTCAGCAGGTTGGCGATGGTCATGGCCGGCTCCTCAGCCCTGCTCGGTCAGGGCGGTGTATGCCGTCGAGTCAAGCAGGGCAGGCGCGTTCGCCACCTTGACGCGCAGCAGCCAGCCGTCGGTGAAGGGGGCGGTGTTCACCAGGGAGGGCTCGTCGACCACCGCGTCGTTGAGCTCAAGCACCTTGCCGTCAACCGGGGCGTAAAGGTCGCTGACCGACTTGGTGGACTCGATCTCGCCGCAGGACTCCCCGCAGGCAAGGACCGTGCCGACGTCGGGAAGGTCGACGTAGACGACGTCGCCCAAGGCGTCTGCGGCGTAGGCGGTGATGCCGATGGTGGCGACATCCCCCTCGACGCGCAGCCACTCGTGGTCCTTGGTGTACTGCAGGTCAGGGGGAACAGACATCTGGTGCTCCTTCGGGGATGGGGGTTTACAAGGCGTCCGACGACGCGCTGTCGGATGTCAGCGCTGTCGGCTGTAGAACGGAAGCGGGACGACGACAGCTGGGACGGCCGTGCCACGGACGTCGACATGCAGACGCTGCCCAGGCTCGGAGAGGGCGGTGTCGACGTAAGCCATTGCGATCGGGTAGCCCAGAGTGGGAGATGGGGCACCGCTGGTCACCGCACCGACTCGGGCTCCGGTGGACCGGTGCAGCACCGCGGCTCCCGCACGGGGCGAGCGACGCCCCTGCGGGAGCAGCCCGACACGCACCCGCGTCACCCGCTCGTGGGCGCGCCTCTCGAGCGCGGCGCGCCCGACGAAGTCACCGGGCTTCTCAAGCCGCACGACTCGGCCGAGACCGGCCTCGTAGGGGGTGAGCTGGGCACTGAGCTCGTTGCCGTACAACGGCATTGCCGCCTCCAGGCGCAGAGAGTCGCGGCAGGCCAGTCCCGCCGGGACCACTCCGCGCTCGGCGCCAGCGGCAGCCAGTGCGGCCCAGATGTCAGGGGCGGTGTCGGCGGCGCAGAAGATCTCGAAGCCGTCCTCCCCCGTATAGCCGGTGCGGGCCAGGCGCACCGGACGGTCGGCCACCGTGACCTCGGCGATGGTGTAGTACCTCAGGGCAGCCAGGTTTGCGTCGCTCACCTCCTCGAGCACCTCGGCGGCCAGCGGCCCCTGGATCGCGATGAGCGACCAGTCATCGCGGGCATCCTGGACGGCGGCGTCTAGCCCGGCGGACCGCTTGTGCAGCGCCTGGAGGACGGCCTCGGCGTTGGAGGCGTTGGCCACCACCATGTACCGGTGATCCTCCAGCCGGTAGACAATCAGGTCGTCGAGGATGCCGCCGTCCTCCTGGCAGATCATCGTGTACTTCGCCTTGTTGACGGCGACGGCGCTGATCTCGCCGACCATGGCGTAGTCCAGGAAAGCGGCGGCTTGTGGCCCCACGACCTCGAGCTCCCCCATGTGGGACAGGTCGAACAGGCCGGCGGTCCTGCGCACCGCGTGGTGCTCGGCGAGCTCGCTGCTGTACCGCAGCGGCATCTGCCAGCCGGCGAAGTCGGTGAAACTGGCCCCAGCGGCGTTATGAACCGCGTGCAGAGCGGTGGGCTTGGACATGGGTCTCCTTACGGCTCAGAAGAAGGTTTGGGCGGTCTCACGTTGCGAGGAGACCCGGCGGTAGGCACGAGCAACAGATGGCGGTCATCATGGTTGCCGTCGATGCGCTGGACAGCCGGCGAGTACTTGTCGGCCTACGTGCCGGCGGGGTAGACCGCCTCCGCGCAACCGCATAGTCCCTAAGAGCTCGTCCTCCCCCAGCCCTGGAGGACTGCGGCCACGAACAATCTCGACGCGGAAGGAATCGCGGAGGGTGTGTGGCCCCGCGAGGGTCAGGGGCCGCGCGTTCGCGTCGACGACGACACAGTCGATCGGGACCCCGGTCGCACGGCGCATGCCGGTCCTCCCTTCGGCGACTGCCGTGTCTTGGTCGAGCAGCGACGCGTCCGCGATGGCGAGGCCGGCGAAGGGGCCGGGCACCATGGTCTGAAAGTTGCGCAGCGCCCTCAGACGGCCGCCGCTGATCCTGGGTGGGCAGGGCCCGTACGCGGTGTACCAGGCCGGGCTGTCGAGCAATCAGGGGCGGATTACGCCCGGCGTGGCGGCGCCGTGGCAGCCCAGCCCGATCATCAACTCGCCGGGATTGTTGCGGGCGGCGGAGCCCGGGCAGCTCACGCGGAGGCCTCCGCCTCCAAGGCGGCTGGCGGCAGAACCAAGTTGACTGCGGTGCGCACTCCCACTGCACCGCAGCATAGACCAGTGCGTCGAGGGAGTCGTAGCCGAGCCGGGACAGCCCAGAAACTTGGTCGTTGGCGCTGAATCCGAATGTGGCGAGTGACGCGCCCAATGCGTGTGTCATTCGGGAGGCTCCCTGATGGGTGCCGCCGGGRCACGGCGGCGGTGGGTGACCTCCCCGCTCTGTCATCGGGACCTGAGAGCTTCGCCGCGGGTAGCGGCTTGCACCGTGGGTGCAGGACCGGGTCCTGCTTTCCAGAGTTCGCCTCACCACAACGGTCATGGGTACCTGAGAGATTCTTGGAACGACGCTGGCGTCTCGCAAACCGCCGAACTGGCGCAGCATCGGATTGTGGCGGCTTCACCGGTTCGCGTGGGCAGCCAGATGTTTCTAAGCCTCGGATGCCTCAAAGGGTCAAGTCACGCCGGGCGGAAAGGTCCGTTGAGACCGAAAGCTTGGCGCTAGCGTCGTTGCCGTCGGCGAGATCCCCAAACGCGGGCCATGCACAGGAGAGCAGCAGGTGGATGGCCTGATGCAGGCTCTCAACGTGCCTGGGTCCGAAGCGTCCCGGGGCCGTCTCACACGGTAAGAGGCGGCTGCAATCAGGACGCGCCAAGAATCCACATACCCACGCCCCCAGCTCGGCTATATACCATAGGCCTCATGGGTGTTTGCCGATGTTGTCAGGTCAACAACGCCGTCCTGACGCCCCCGGGGCCCAATGGTCTACCGGTGGAGCCGACTGTCTGCGACCTCTGCATCGGACACCAGGGATACAACGTTCATGACCTCAAGAGGGCCGCCGCCATCCACCAGCAGATGTGGCAAGAGCACGAACGACAGCGGATAACAGCCCTCGCCGACGAATACGAGGCCAAGCTTCGAGGCGCCGACGCAGAGAGCGAGAGGTTGCGACAGCAACTTCAAAGGCGGCCCACGCAACCCGTAGAGCACGAGGTAGACGCCGACGCGCCAGAGGAGGCCCACCGCGCCGCGATGCGCGCGTACGCCTCCCGGGAGCACGCATTTCGGCTGCTCTGTCTCATCCACGTGGAGCACCACGATTTGCCGGGCGAGGAGTGCAGCTGCGGTCGCCCCACGGCCGACTGTGACGCGCTCCGCATCCTGGAAGGTGACGCAGCCCTGCGCCGTTGGGAGCGGATTCAGGAGGAGCGGGAGCAGCGCGGCCTGCCTCACGGCCTTCCGTCCGGATACGTCAGAAGGGGGTGGCGCGCACACATGCCTGACCCGCACGACTTCGTGCCGGAGCAGGTTGAGCTGTAGGAACTACGCAGGTTCGATGAGGTCGAGAGTCCCGATTCCGTAGTTCCCGCAGTCCCCGACGGCGCCACCAGTGCTGCCGAGACGGACTCAGTAGCCGCGCTGGGATGCGCGTACAAACGGACACTGGGGATCGCGGCGTCACAGTCCCGGCCGACTGGAGGGCGACGTCCACGGGGCACGTTCGCGGCTCAGGTGCCGCCCCGCATACACGGCAACCCAACGCATCCCGCAACGCGAGCGGAACGTCGCGGTTTTGCGCGATTAGGAGCAGCAGGCCGAGGGTGGCCGCCAGCCTCGATCCCATTGCGGACCTGCGCCATCAGCCGCTCGTCCGGGCCGCGGACCGCCGCCACGATGCAGAACTCGCTGGCGCCGGTTGCGAGCTGCTGGCCGCAGCCACCAGCTCGGGAGGGCACAGCCACACCGACCGGACCGGAGAGCTAAACTGCCCGGACCGCGAACAGAAATGACAGTCCTCAGGGCAACCGCCGGTCTTGAGGGAGATGATGCCCTCAACCTCCACGGACTCCCCGCACCACTTAACCCGCACCTCATGGCCAAGGCGAGAAGGCCCTCGAGGTCCTCGTCATGCAGCCTCATGACCTCGTCCAGCTGCGCCTCGTCCAAACCCGGCCCGTCCCGCTAGGACCTGCTGCCGGCCGCACTCGATGATGCTGCTCAACAGAACTCCTGCGTTCGGCGGGGAATGCGGCGACAGTTGGGAATACGCGGTGACCGTCGCCTGACGTCTCACTCCTTGGAAGCACGGGAAGCATCCTTCACTGGATGGGCAAAGCGGAGTCCTTATCAGCGCGAAAGTGTGTCCGCCCGAAGAGGGGCGGGGCTGAGGGAGTCGCGATCGGCTGACGCTCGGCCAAGGCGCGCGCCTCATTCGCGGGAACACCGACCGACAGCGATTTGGGATCAATGCGCGTAGTCCGCCATCGAGGTGTGAGGCCGCTGAGGGAGCGGGCGAATCTACACACAGGTTTGTTCAGATTGCCTCGCATTGGTAACGTGGTTACTGTCTTCACTACCCCCACCCCTGCGCCCACTGCGTCCGAGTCGTTCGCCTCTTGGATCGATGGAAGGTGGCGCAAGTGGGACTGGTCTTTGCCGCGGTGAATCCGTGCCCCCTCCCATGCTGGTCGAGGTCGTCGAACGAAAGGAATGCAATGAAGGCGTATGACGCTGTAGTGGTTGGCGGGGGGTTCGCCGGTGTCACGGCGGCTCGCGAACTGGCGAGTCGCGGGCACCGAACTGTGCTGCTTGAGGCGAGAGACCGACTCGGCGGTAAGACATACACCACGAGTTTCGCGGGCCGAAGTGTTGAGATGGGTGGGATGTCTATCCACTGGTTTCAGCCGCACGTCTGGGCGGAGATCACTCGCTACTCGCTGCGAACCAAGGAAGCAGAGCCACTCGACGCGTTCGTCAAGGCCTCAGACTCCGCGGTCGAGAAGCTCGACAAGGCCGAGACGAAGGATCGGGAGCGTCGATTGTACGAGGCCCTCCTGGACGGCTTTGATGACGTATTTGATCGCCCTTACGAGCCGTTGCACCACGAAGACAAGGTCCGGACTCTGGACCAGTTGTCGCTTCGTGACCGTCTGGATCAGCTCAACCTTGGCCAAGAGGATAACGAGTGGCTCACACGCAACCTGTTGCATATGGCGGGCAGGCTTGAGGACGCGTCGTTCACGTTGCTCCTGCGGTGGTTTGCCCTGGCGGGCTGGAAGTACGACCTCTGGGCGGAAGCCTTCACGCGCCACAGGTTCGCCGATGGTACGTCGTCGCTGATCGACGCAATGGCTGCGGATCAGGACGTTGACATCCAGCTGTTGAGTCCGGTCGCTGACGTGGCGCACGCTGAGGACGGTGTCACCGTGACTACTCGCTCTGGTGAAGTCCTATCCGGGAAGGTAGCGGTAATCGCTGTCCCGGTGAATCTTTGGACATCCATCAACTTCTATCCGGCGCTGCCGCAGGCGCACCGAGACGCCGCAGCGCAGGGCATGGCAATTCCGCACTCCTCGAAGGTCTGGCTGCACGTGCGCGGCAATGCTGATCGCGTCACTGCGACGTGGCCGACTGGAAGCCGAATCACTCGCATCCGCTCTGAGATGAGGTTGCCGGATGGTCAGCTTGTCGTTGCGTTCAGCCCGCATCCCGATTTCGATGCCTCGGAGCGGGGTGTCATTGAGGAAGCGCTCGCCGCTGCGCTGCCAGGTTCAGAACTCGTCGATGTGATTTCGCATGACTGGGGACATGACGAGTTCGCTCAGGGCGGATCACCGTATCTGCGACCGGGCCAGCTCGGCACGATCGTCACCCTGCTACAGCAGCCGAACGGACGGCTCGTATTTGCCTCATCGGAGCTAGCAAATGGATGGTGCGGGTACATCGATGGCGCCATCGAATCCGGTATTGCGGCTGCCCGTGTCGCCGGTCAAGCTGTGGGGAACTTCGGCCGTTGAGGACCCCCCGGCGGGTCCGGCTGATCCCGCCGAGTGCCCCCGCCCGAGGGCGGCAACAGGCGCGCGGGTGGACCATCCGCGCGGCGGCTCCGGAGGTCCGCATCTCCCATACCTTCGCGACCAGATAGCCGCGATGCACATATCTCGTCTCGTAATGTAAGGAACAAGCCGCAAATATGCGCTGAGTTTCTTCCAGGCTCCGGTGGCGCGCAGGACTTTGCCAGCGGGGCCCCACACCCGTTACAACGAGCACGTCCGCCCCGCGTGCAAGGATCATCCATCCCCGGAGTCAGTGGGAACCGAGGGCGGGCCGCGAAGCACTCGCCTCGACTGTCTCTGCAAGGCCTAGAGCCTCTTCTAGGTTGGGCTCGACGTCGTTGTGGATAACGATGTGCAACGCGCCCTCCCAGTGGCAGTCTTGTGCGCCTAGTTGTCCCCAAAAGCGGTTCCAATCGGCAAGTTTGGCGCGGTCGCGTGGAAGTGCACGGTCAGTAAGGCGCGCGCGGACGGTTTCCTCGCCTGCCTGAACCTTGACCACAACTATTCGGGTGTCCGGGGGCCAATCCGCTGCTGTGCAAGAGGCGATAAGGAAGTCGCGATCGCTCAAATAGGCGGCGAACGGCGCATCGAGAACTACTGACTGACCGATCCGCAAGTTATCTGCCGCTGAAGCAAACAGCCCTGCATACTCGGCGGGCATAAGTCGCCCGACGTAGGCGGGTTCGTCTTCGCGGCCGTCTTGCGGGAGCCCGGCTAGGACTAATGCAGCGCTCACGAGTCGGCTCGCCATGGAGTCCTTGTCCAGGTAAACCCCACCTACTCGACGGGCGAGTTCACGAGCCACATACGACTTCCCCGAGCCGGCTGGCCCCACCACGACGAAAGCCTTACCCTGACGCTCGATGCGCGAAACGCGGTCAGGCGCGGGCACGAGCCACCGCCTCAAGAAATTGGCGCGCGGCTGCGCGCACCGGGTGTAGGTTTGGCTCGCCTCGCGCTTTCGTAACGAAGCTCCCTACGCCCACGGCCGCGACTCCCACGGAAAACCAGTCGGCAACATTCTCCGGCGATACTCCTCCGGTGGGAATGAGCGGAATGTGGGCGAGCGGTTCGAGAACCGCTCGCGCGTAGTCGCGATCGAGAACATTGGATGGAAAGAGCTTGACGAGGTCTGCGCCCGCCGTGGCGGCGGCAACTATCTCAGTTGGCGTGGCAGCTCCACAGATGCTGACGACCTGGTACCTGGCGGCCGTTTGCAGAATTCCAACATCAACGTGGGGGCTAACCAGGAAGCGCGCGCCCGCCTCGACGCTTGCAAACGCGGAATTCGCGTCCAGCACGCTCCCCGCCCCAATTTCGGCATCCGGATACTCGGCGCTGAGACGTCGAATTGCTGTGAGGGCGCCCGGCGTTGTGAGCGTCACTTCAACCGCTCGTATACCGCCCGCGATCGCCTCGCACGCGACTTCGTATGAAGCCTCCGCAGAGGGCAAGCGGACAATGAGGACAGTTCCGGTGCTGTCGATGGCGTTCAGAGTACGCAGCTTACGCATCGTCATCTCGCCAACGTCCGGAGGGACGGTCACACGGGAGGGTCATATTGACAAATCATGGACCTTAGGGCAAGGTATTGCAACAGCGTTTCATCCCTCGGTCTGCACGTGCCCGTGCAGTGCGTCGACTGTCGGCACAAGACCCGGATTGGCCCGAATAGTCCATCTCGGACCTAGCCCGGCCCCCTTGGTCATGTACGGGCGAGAGTGGCTTCGGACTTGTAACGCCGTATTGCGGCGCAGTAGACAGCTCAGTGAAGGAAATGGTGGCGCCACGCCGGTCGCGTCTGGCAACGCTGCAGGTACGGGCAAGTCCACGAGGGTCTACTACTTGGTTAATGGATTCGGTTGCGTCTCATGGCAGCCGGCTCGGGCGCGCCGAATAGTGCGCCCGATTAGAAGGGACCAGTATGCGAATTGCGGGCCACGCCCTAGCCACCTCCCAACGAGCCGTCCCGGAGGGGCTGGCGCTCTTCGCTATAGCAGGAGTAGGCGTGGGCAAGGTGATCCCTCAAAGGGACGTCGGCAGCGGGCCGGCCTATAGACAGCACCGCAGCTCCGCCGGCAAGACCGGTTTCGGCTGCGGTTTTAATGTCCCGGGGGTGAGCGTTGCCCCCTTCATGAGGGGAATGAACAACGCCGATGAGGCGTGCCCACGAGCAGCCCTCGACATACGGCGAGCAGGCATGGAGTCCGCTGCCAAAGGACGAGCACCCCTCGCGGCCCACGCCCCGCAATTGTCGCACGCACAGGGCTTCACGATGAGCGCTGGATCGGTGCGCTCACTAGATGATCAGGACGTGCGCTTCAAGGCTACCGGGGCGCATCGATGAATACCGCGGCACCTTTACGTGTCGGAGTGGTGGGTGCGGGCAATATCGCGCACATCGCGCAGCTGCCGACCCTGGTGGCGAGAGACGATGTGGTGCTCGATGTGTTGGTGTCACGCCGTGCGGACCCGTCGGAGTTGGTGCGCCGGTGGGGGTTCGCCACGGCTGTGCCGACGGTCGAGCGAGCGCTCGAGCGCGACTTGGACGCTCTCTTCGTCCTGAGCCCGAGGTCCGAGCATGTTCACGGTGTGAGCCGGGCCTTGCAAGCGGGCGTTGATGTGTTCTGCGAGAAGCCTCTCGCGGCCGAGACCAAGGATGCGCATCAGCTCGCAGATCTCGCCGATGAGCGCGATCGGGTGCTCATGGTTGGTTTTAACCGACGGTTCGCCCCGACTTACGCGGCGGCTCGGGAACTTTTCGGCACGACCGGCGCAGTCTTCTGCGTCGCGCAGAAGAACCGTCGTGGAACGGAATACCGGGGGACGTTCGAGAACGCCATACACATGGTGGATCTGCTGCGCTGGTTCTGTCCGGGTGAGCCGGTCGACGTTGTCGCCCATGCCGCAGGCGACGATCCATGGCAAGAGGACGGTGTTGCCGCCCTCGTGAGATTCAGCGGGGGAGGGACGGGGGTGTTGATGGCGGCGCGAAACGCGGGCGCTTGGTCCGAGAAACTCGATGCGTACGGCACCGGGAGTTCGGCGGAGGTGATGGCGCCGGATACCGTGGCACTGACCGCGGCAGGCACGACCACCGTCCGCTCAATGAGCTCGGAGGCATATGGTTGGACAACCGCGACGAACACTCTTGGGTTCTCTGCCGCAGTCCACCACTTCCTCGATCGGGTTCGTGATCGGGCTGCGCCCCTAACATCTGGTCGGGAGGCGGCGCACACGCAGGCGCTGCTCGACGCCATCCTTCACGCGGCAGGCCTGCCCGTTCAAGAGCAAGAGGGCCGGATGTGGTCCAGCCATGCGACCCCCGCTTCAGGCTCATCGACTTGACCCCGGCTGCACGGTCACAAGACTCTTCGACACCCTCCAGTAGCGTCTGCAACGCGCGGTTCTGGGATAGCGCTGGACTGGCGCGGGTCAGTCCTCCTTGCCGGAGCTCATGCCTTCCTTGATCAGTCCCATGACCGAGGAGTCGGCCAGCGTCGTGACGTCGCCGACCTCTCGGTTCTCGGCCACGTCGCGCAGGAGGCGGCGCATGATCTTGCCGGAGCGCGTCTTGGGCAGTTCGGACACCACCATGATCGAGCGCGGCTTGGCGATCGGGCCGATCTCCTTGGCCACGTGGTTGCGCAGCTCCTGCACCGTCTCGTCGCCGTGGTCCTCGTGACCGCCGCGCAGGATGACGAACGCCACCACGGCCTGGCCGGTCGTCTCGTCGGTCGCGCCCACGACGGCCGCCTCGGCCACCGACGGGTGCGAGACCAGGGCGGACTCGATCTCGGCGGTGGACAGCCGGTGGCCCGACACGTTCATGACGTCGTCGACGCGGCCGAGCAGCCAGATGTTGCCCTTCGCGTCGAACTTCGCCCCGTCACCGGCGAAGTAGTACTTGGGTCCGAACCGCGACCAGTAGGTCTCCTTGTAGCGCTCCTCGTCGCCCCAGATGCCACGGAGCATGCCCGGCCACGGCTTGGTGAGGACGAGGTAGCCGACTGCCTCCGGGTCGTGCAGGGGGTTGCCCTCGTCGTCGAGGATCTCGGCGCTGATGCCGGGGATGGGGCGCTGCGCGGAGCCGGGCTCGAGGTCGGTGACGCCCGGCAGCGGGCTGATCATGATGCCGCCGGTCTCGGTCTGCCACCAGGTGTCGACGATCGGGCAGTGCCCGCCGCCGATGTTCTTGCGGTACCAGAGCCAGGCCTCGGGGTTGATCGGCTCACCGACCGAGCCGAGCACCCGCAGGGACGACAGGTCGAACTTCGCCGGGATGTCGTCGCCCCACTTCATGAACGTCCGGATCGCGGTGGGCGCGGTGTAGAGGATCGAGACCTTGTACTTCTCGATGACCTCCCACCAGCGGCCCTGGTGCGGGGTGTCGGGGGTGCCCTCGTAGATCACCTGGGTGGCGCCGTTGGCGAGCGGTCCATAGACGATGTAGGAGTGGCCGGTCACCCAGCCGATGTCGGCGGTGCACCAGTAGACGTCGGACTCGGGGTGCACGTCGTGGACGACCGAGTTCGTGTAGGCCGCCTGGGTCAGGTAGCCGGCGGTCGTGTGGAAGATCCCCTTGGGCTTACCCGTGGTGCCCGACGTGTAGAGGATGAAGAGGGGGTGCTCGCTGTCGTGGGGCACGGCCTCGTGCTGGTCGCTGGCCGAGTCGACGACGTCGTGCCACCAGACATCACGGTCGTCGTTCCAGGCCACCGGGTCCTTCGTGCGCTGCACGACGAGGACCTTCTCGACGGTCGTCTCGCCGTCAACAGCCGCGTCGACGGCCGGCTTGAGCGGAGCGGTCTTGCCGCGGCGGAACTGCCCGTCGGCGGTGATGACGAGCTTGGCCTCCGCGTCGGCGATCCGGGTGCGCAGGGCGTCCGCCGAGAAGCCTCCGAAGACCACCGAGTGCGGGGCGCCGATCCGGGCGCACGCGAGCATCGCTGCCACGGCCTCGGGGATCATCGGCAGGTAGATGGCCACCCGGTCGCCCTTGGCGACGCCGAGTGACTCCAGCGCGTTGGCGGCCTTCGCCACGTCCCGCTGCAGGTCGGCATACGTGATGGTGCGGCTGTCGCCGCCCTCGCCCTCGAAGTGGATGGCGACGCGGTCGCCGTTGCCGGCCTCGACGTGCCGGTCGACGCAGTTGTATGCCGCGTTGAGCTCGCCGCCGACGTACCACTTGGCGAACGGCGCGCCGCTCCAGTCGAGGGTCTGGTCGAAGTCCTTGGCCCAGGTGAGCCGCTGCCTCGCCTGCTCGGCCCAGAAGCCCTCGAAGTCCGCGCCCGCAGCGTCGTAGAGGTCCGCCTGACCGTTGGCCTGCGCGGCGAACTCGGAGGTGGGCGACAGTTCACGGGCGCCCTCTTGGCTCGCGGTCTGGCTCGCGGACATCTCGGGCACTTTTCCTCCTGCGGTGCGATGCCACGTTTGCCTCGGCATGGGGCCATCCTGCAGCGGTCCATCGGGGCCGCCTCAGGACAGTGACCTTGCTGCAAAAGACATTTCGAGCGGACCGATAGCGCGCCGAGGATAGCGCCGGCACCCCTGCGCAAGTCCGGTGTCCTAAAGCAGGACAGGCACACCGACCAGTGGCCCGTCCGCAGTCGGATCGAGTTAGTGCGCTTCTTCCGGCGCTGGCAAGCACAACGCGTACTTTGAAGAGGACTGGCGCTGCTCAATCTGGGGTTTGGGCAAGCCTCGCGCAAGGCTGACCGGGAGTTTCCTCCAGCGAAGTGAGTTAGTGATGTTCTTGCCAGTACTCAATTGCTTGGGCGCGGAAGTCGAAGCCAACGAAATCGATCCATTTGTCGAGAATTTCCTGCCCGATCGTGGTGTTTTGCGTCAGTGGAGTTCCGCCGAGACTTAGAACAGGCACTGCCGCGATGCTTGAACTCATGACCCAGACCTCATCCGCATCCAGGAAGTCATATACCGTGAGGTTTTGCTCACGCGTCTTGGCACCCAGCTCCGCGCCGAAGTCGCAGAACATTGAAAGGCTGATGCCGCCCAGAATCTTCTCCCTTGGGGCATGAATGATCTCGCCGTCCTTGATGAGGGCCAAACTGGCACCACCGGCTTCGGTGATGTAGCCATCAGCGTCGAAGAGTAATGCCCACTGATTGCCTGGGTCTGCTGCAAGTTTCGCCTCAGCGGGCGCAAGGCTCAGCCTGCTAATCGACTTGATCCGCGGGTCCACAGCTCCCCAGGGGTTCTTGACGGCGAGCGATGGAACGAGTTCCGCGCCGGTCTCATAAAGATTTGTCCGGAAGTAACTACTGAAGCCAACTTCAGTAGTCGTTATCACTAGGGTCGCGAGCGACGACGCCTCCCCGAGCCCTCGCCTCCCCGCTGTCACGCCACACCAAAACCGGAGATCGCCGCCGTCGGAAACTAGCGACGCATTCCTCTTGACCAATTCTGAAGTCGCTTCTTCGATTTCGACCAGGAGGCGGTGATCGTATACGCCCAAGAAGCGCATACCCTTCCCGAGCCGGCGCAAGTGGCGCTCGACCACTCCCCCAACGAGATTGTGACCATAAGTCCGCCAAACGTCGAAGATGCCTTCGCCAGTGGTGAACCCCGGGTCGAATGCAGAGACGAGTGCGCGCTCTGCCTCTACAAACTCTCCGTTGACGTAGCAGTACACATCTGCCTCCTATAACGGCGGTCATCAAGTGATGCGACCGATTGCACCGCGCCGATCAGCGCCGCAACGCGATTGTAACGGCGTTACCCATTGTTCGCAACTGCCGGCGCCCTTCGCTGGCAGGCGACCAGCACGTTACGAGTAATTTGCTCCACAGCGGGGTCGGCCGGAAAAATCGGAGGCTCTAGGGAGCGAGTCGCGGTCCAATCGATCGATGGCACGAGGCCAAAGACCCAATCCGTCGTGGGAGCGCAGAAGAGCATCCCTTCACCGGGTGTCTCGCGGTGGATCATGGTGGCGACCCCACCCATGCTCCCAAAGGTGCGCTGCTGCTTGGGCGTGAATACAGGCGGCCAGCCGCTGAAATCCCACTCGCCCCAAGGACGGCAGTCCGCGATAGCCAGCAACTGCGTGCCCGGGAGGGCACCATCCCTGAACGAGAGTTGTGGGCCGTCGCTGCCAAACTCGACCTCCAGGCCGTCCGCCTCGTGCCCGACAAGCTTTATCTCGGCGCCAATAGTGTCCCCCTTCTGCAAGTTCAACCCTTCGAAGACCCAGTGGTCTGGGTCGCAAATGGTGAAACCACTCCGGGGCCGCGAGGGTCCGCCGTAGATTTCCCACCACCACATCCCCCCACCAATCAACATCTCATTCGGGGGTTCAGGCCTGCGCACTGCGTTGTAGACGCCGGTCGTGGGTATCGTGGATTCGTCCCGGAGGCGCCACGTATATCCGGTGAGGTGCGGGTGGGCTTTCGGCGACGCCGCCTCCGCCAATGGGTCCAACGACTCGCCTTCGAGGTATTCCACGCCGTCGATTTCCTCATTGTCAGAAGTATCAGCCGAATACTTGTAGCATTCTAAGGCTGTTCCATCTGGTGTCTCGCGAACCGTCCCCCCTCCCAAATTGCCACCCAGAAAGACTGTATGGCCGCCTGCAAGCCTGAAGTCACGTACCGCGTCGAGCTGAGCCACCGTCCAATACTCGTCATGGCCGACCGTAAGTAGTGCATCGTACGTACCAACGTCTGGGTATCCGGATGACACATCGAGACCAGAGCAATAGTCAACCAAGATGTCCTCGCGCTCCAGCCAGTCAATGAACGCGAAGATGTGGGCGGCCTTAGGGGGGTACGGCCCGAGCATGGTTTCGTTCGGCAGGCAAAGACCCGTCCCCGGGCGGTGAAGCGAAACCCTCGAGGCCCGCAACTCGCCCAAACCCTTGCCATCTTCGGCACGCCCAGTATAAAGGCTGCGATTGTGCCAGATGTGATAGGCGGCCCACGTAGCGACATTCACCTGGCAAAGGATCCTTGGCCCCTGACGGTTCGCGCCACGCCTCACGATGAACAGCGCGTCCTCCCCGGCCCTGCTCGACGTGTGCCCACGGGGCGCGTCCTCGGCGCTAAACTGGGCCATGTATACGCCGCTAGGCCAATCTCCCGGGATGCTGCTGAGCAGTTCCACCTTCGGCCAACGGCATCCTTCAGCGTCTGCGTCACCTGAGCTTAGACGGCGACCTTCCCCCGAGGGCGGCAAGCGGTGTGGCCGGATCGGGCCCAGACGTCGGACAAAAGAGAGCTTGGGTCGAAGGCTCGCGTCTTCACATCCGATCACTCGGTATATGTCTACGTTACAGAGTTGGTCAGATCGCGTCGCCACATGTGCAGAAAGCTTCTCTCCCTGTACCACACTCATCTGCGTCAAGTATGCGGCGAAGTAGGGAACTTCCTCGCGGCCAGTGGCAGGAAAAGGAAGATAGCGAAAACCAGGCGAAAGTGAATGGTGGGCACCAGGCGAGTAAGACTCTGTCTGAAGTTCTACCCTTCTACGGGTCACCGCAGATGGTTCTCGCAGTTCAGACAAGGTTCCTCCTATACGTGTTGAGTGCGCCGGCCTGATCCATGCGGAGGCGCGCCGCGCTCGAGTGGTTCCTACTAACCCTTGACTCCGCCTGCCATTCCTTCGACAAAGCGATTTTGCACTAGCAGGAAGAGGACGATGGGTGGGATGGAGAAGATCAGAGAGGTGGCCATGACCTGGTTCCATGGAGTGCCGTACTCACCGAAGAATGATGCGATGCCGATGCTGCCCACCCATTTCGAGGGGTCCGAGATGAGTACCCGGGTCATGAGGTACTCCTGCCATGCCTCGATAAATGCAAATATCCCGGTTGCGAGCACGCCCGGCAGGGCGAGTGGCATGGTGATTCGGAAGAGCAGGGTCAGACGGTTGCACCCATCAACTCGGGCGGCGTCCTCGAGTTCGATAGGCACCGAATCGAAGACCGACTTGAGCATCCACACGGCGATCGGAAGATTGAACACAAGGTTGGCGACGATCAAACCCTCCAGGCCGCCAACCAGTCCCAGCGACTGAAATGCCTTAAAGAGCGGAATCATCAACACTACCGAAGGGATCATCTGGGTTGCGAGGATAAGAAAAGATGCAATGGTGATGCCGCGACTTTGAAATCGTGAAATGGCGTAGGCGCCCCACGCTGCCACCAGAAGTACCAGGACGGTGCTTACCCCAGCGACCACGATAGAGTTGCCGATCCAAAGCAGCACGTCATGACCAGTGACGGCATTTATGAAGCCATCGAGTGAAATCTTCTGGGGGATGAGTTTGGGCGGGAAGGCAAACCGCTCTGACTCTGGCTGTAGTGCTTGAACAAACATCCAGTACAACGGGAAGACTGAGAAGATCACAAAAGCCAAGACGCCTGTGAGAGTTGCAACTCGACCAAGCGGGCCACCGCGGATGTGGCCGCTCTTTGTTGCGGCCGGTGCGCTTGCGATTCTATTAGGCATTTCGCTTCCTCGTCACGTAGAGGTACAGGCCAGCAAACAGGGACGAGATGGCCAGAACAATGGTGCCGATAGTGGCCGCCATTCCAAACTTATACTCGTCGAATGCCTTGGCGTAAGTCATCAATGAGAGGAGCTCGGTTGCCCCGCTTGGGCCACCACTCGTGAGGAGATAGACGATCGTCATGGCTGTGCCGAAGGACCAGATCGTGATGAGCAGGGACAGCACCGTGGTGATGTTGCGCACTCCCGGGAGAGTGACGTGAAGGAACGCGCGGAAAGGGCCAGCACCATCGGTTTTGGCCGCTTCATATAGTTCGCCAGGAATGTTCTGAAGGCCAGCAAGGTACATAAGGGCGGCAAACGGAACGTAACGCCAAATCTGGATCACAATTACAGTGGGCAGGGCCCAGGACGGGCTTATCAGCAGGCCGGGATATTCGGCGCCGAGTCCCGACCACCCCGCGCGGACGATGCCGTATTGCGGGTCGAGCGCCCACTGCCAGATGAGTGCGGCCGGGACCAACGGCATCGCCCACGGGATGACGAGCAGGGTACGCAGCGCTCCCCGCCCGCGAAATGACCGATTGAGCAGGAGCGCAACCAACAGTCCGAGGAACAGCGTGCCGATGACGGCGCCGGCGGCATAGGTGACGGTGACACGCAGGGCCTTAAGAAACTCCGGGTCGTGAACGAGGTCGACATAGTTCTGCAGTCCAACGAATTCACCATCGGACGCAATCGTTCCGTTAGCTGTGCTCCTCCGTATAATATCGACCGCGGGCGCAACGAACCCGAGCGTGATGGCGCAGATCGTTGGTGCAAGAAAGGCATATGGCGCCCATGAGCCTGAACCCCAGAGCCGTCGGCGCCGCGATCCTCGCTGGGACCGGTCGGGTACTGGCGCGGCGTCATTCGCCGTTCCCATCACCGTCTTCATAGTCATATGCTCCTTCTCCCTTAGGAAATCGACCGTGGAGAGCATCAAGGTTTGACGCTCTCCACGGCCACGTTTCAATTCTTGAGAAGGTCCTCGAGCTTCGACTGCATCTTGGCTCCGGCTTCCTGCCCGGTCATCGATGACGTCAACATCTCCTGATAGACATCAGTGACGATCTTCGCTACGTCGGCCATGTGCTTCTCTGCGCCGACTGGCGCGTACGACTGCGCGACCTTGGCGGCGTCGAGAACGGCCTGGAAGTACGGGTTCTTGGCAAGGAACGCGGGATCGTATTGGCCGGTCGCCGGGATAGAAGGGGCGGTGATCTTCTGCACGTCATCGTCCAGCGCGCCCGCGATCAGGTCGCAGGCGCCCTTCTTATTCTTGGCACTCTTGGGGATGCTCAGGAAGACGTTGACCGACGCCGTGTGCCCACCGGGCAACGGTAGCGCCTCAGCGCTCAAGTCCTTGGCGACGTCCGGGTGCGCATCTTCGGCTTGCGCGATAATGAAGGGGCCGCTAATAAACATTCCAATCTTTCCCGCAGTGAAAGCATCCTGCGCGGCGGAGCCAATTGTGCCCTTGGGTACCAGGCCCTTGTCGTAGAGTTCCTTCTGGAACGTCAGCGCCGCAACTGTCTCCGGCGAATTGGCGGTCGGCTTACCATCCGTGACGAAGGCGCCCCCGAAACCTGCCACGGTTGGCATCAAGTTGATGTACGTATCAGCTGGCGAGGTCGAACCTGTCAGAGTAGCGAACCCAAACTGCTGCTTGGAGGGGACTCGCATGGCCTTAATCGCCGCCATCAGCTGGTTGATATCCTTCGGCACCGCCACGCCCGCCTCTTTGAGCAGCTTCTTGTTGTAGACCAGTACGCGGGGGTTGCTCACTAGCAGCACACCATAGGTCTTGCCCTCGTACTCCGCCAGCTTCTGTGTCGAGATGAACTTACTGGAATCGATGTTGTGACTAGTTAGGCAGTCATTGAGCGGCTCAAGCAAGCCCTCTCTCTCCCACTGGCCGATCTGAGGGTCATAGGGAACGACAACATCCGGCGCCTGCCCGGATGCCATCTGCGTGTAGACCTTGTTGTGATAATCCGCGAAGGGAATCGGGGGCGTCAGGAGCTTGACGTTGGGATGGGCTGCCTTGTACTTGTCCCGGACCTTTTCCGGCTGGATGTTCCCCGGCTCAGACCAAAAGTGCGAGGGCCAGGAGAGCGTTCCCGATTCCGCGCTCGAGGCACTCCCCGAGCCGCTCCCCGGGTCATTCCCGGAGCACGCGGCAAGGGTTGTCGCGACGGCAAGCGTGGTTCCGATGACGCCGACCTTGCGCGCAGTCGTCTTGAAATAGAACATGGTTTGTCTTCCTGTGAGAGATAGTCAAGAGCTGTGGATGGGCGTGTCACGCGGCTTGAACGGCACCTCCTCACTCGGCGACCTCACGAACGGCGTAGGTGCGGGCTGGGCGCTGGTGCGTGCTGAAAGGCTTCCGCCGGGACGCGTTGCTGTGGGGTGTGCGCGTGGCACTCGGCAGCAGAAGGGGCTCTGCCGAAGGGGCTGGGCAGCAGTTGGTCGGTAGAAACGCCCGCGCCACTTGCAAGTGCTAGTGGCGCGCCAATGTCGGGCGGTTGAACACAACTTCATCCGGAGCGAGTGAGCATGAGTTTGGCATGCCGTCGGCCTACCGGGATGAGCTGTCGAAGTCATTGGGCGAGCAGCCGCTGCAGGTGTCGTCGATGGGTTGCATACGGTGGCGAGTCCCCGGGACGCTCGTGCGTGGCGACAGGGACCGATTCGTAGAGCCCGCTCGAGTCCGGTGGGAACCGAGAGCCTGCCGAATCGCGCCAGTGGCACACCCTTCATCCTTTTGGTGCGCTCCGCATGAGGAGCGGCGTGATCATGGTGTCGCACCACCAACGCTCTTCCATGGCGGGTTACTGCAAGTGCGTTGGAGCCTTGGGCTGACGTACTGGCAGGGCGCTTCGCACCGTGTCGGCCTTCCCCGCGGCTTGGTGGCGGTTGCGGACCCCGCGCCGAAAGGCGCTCGTGGAGTTTGATCGAGAAGCTTGCCGCGTTCCGAGTTCTTACCCCGCGCGCGACCATCTCCGCCGGGGTCTGTCGCAGGGGGCCGCCATGGATCTTCTCCACTCGACCGCAGGTGGTCRTGGATTGGCGCGGCGTGGCGGGGGCCAAGTGCCCGTGCACCACTCCGGTGGGGAACCTAGTCACTATGCCGATGATTTGCCGCATCTCCCGTCAAGGGTCCTCTCATGAAGAGGTGGTTTGGGACGTGGACGAACGCCCGGAATTCTGGCGGTAGTAACGTTGTTACCCGATGTTAAAGCGTACGTCTTCATTCCGCAATAGTGCGACCAGGACCCGGAGTGGGACGAGGCACCTGACGGCCCTTCCGACGGTTGCGGTTGAAGGCAGCAACGCAGCAGTACCAACGCTGGGGGAGGGGTCCTGTGCGCCAGGGGCTGGCTCCAGAGAAGAGTTTCCAGCAGCCATTCGCGGCCCTGAGCCACGATCCAAGGAGTTCAATCCGTCTCTTGTTACCATGTTTCAGTTGTACTCGCTGCATGGATGTGGGTGGCGTGGGATCTGTTCGATTTGGGTAGCTTGGCCGTCCGCGGCGTCGCTCCCTACGGCAACCCCGACCAGTGGCTCAAGGGCGGCGTCAATACGCGCTGCGCGACCTGGCGCGACGGTCGGACTTGATTTCACAACTCGCCTTGAAGGACATCGCTTCTGTTGAGTCCACCAGAGTCGTGTAGGACGTGGCAGGTCGGCATCCAGCGGTAGTCCGGCACCGTCAACGTCCGCGCTGGCGCTCCAGTCGGCCGCATGCGGGCGGATGCTTCACCGCGTACGTGGCGAATGGCCTGCGACCCGGCGAGCGACTTATCACCGCCGGTCTCAACGCAGGTCCCGATCCTCGCCCTCGTGCTCCTGCCCCAGGTGGCGGGCGGCGGTAGCGCACCAGGGCTCGTCCAGAGATCGTCGATGACCTGCAGGAACGGCCACACCGGCCGGTCCGGGTGCCACGGGTCGATGCGGTCAGTCCCCGTCAGCAAGGCAACGAAGAGCCGACAGACTCTGTCAGCCACCGTTTCACACCAATCTCGGCGCCCCGGGACCTAAGACCCCGTCACGATCGGTGCGCGGCGCAGCGTCGGTGACGCTGTTGGCTTCTGCTGCGGCGGTCTCCAGCGACGGCGTGTTCGCAATCAGTTGCTTGGTGTAGGGCTGTTAGGGGTGGGTCAGAACGTCCTCCGTCTTGCCACACTCCACGATGTTGCCATCGGCGAGGACAACGATCCTTTGGGCGATCGACCGGACAAGCGGCAAATTGGGGGTAACGAAGACCATGGAGACTCCGAGCTCGTGCTGCAACTTGCCCAACAGCTCCACGATCGCCGCTTGCACGCTCACATCGAGCGCGGAGGTGACCTCGTCACAGATGAGGACGGAGGGAGAGGAAATGAGCGCCCGGGCGATTGCAACGCGCTGCCGTTCGCCGCCGGAGAGCTGGTCTGGATAGCGGTGGACGTAGCTGGCAGAAAGCGAGACCTGCTCCAACATCTTGGCTACACCCTCGTCGGCCTTTCGTCCCTCCGCAATGTTGAAGACGCGTAGAGGCTGCCCTACTGCCTCCCCCACGGTCTTGCGTGGGTTCAGGGATCCGTACGGGCTCTGGAAGATGTACTGGATTTGCCGGCGCATGTCGGTGTTGCGGGCGCGGGCTGAGGGTGCCAGTTCTTGATCACCGAGCCGGATGCTTCCGGTCCAGTCTCGATGGAGGCCCGCGATCGCGCGGGCCATTGTTGTCTTGCCGGATCCGGACTCACCAACCAACGCTGAGCATCCGCGGCGCTCGAGCGTCAAGTCAATTGAGTGGAGCACCTCGACCTCACGATAGCGCGCCACCAACTCGCAAATGGTGAGCATCGCATTCCCCGTATCGAGGCGGGTAGAGCGCACTGGGTCACCCAGCTTCCTCTGGGTCTGCTTGACCACTTCGGCCGAGCGGATACACCGCGAGCTGTGCCCCGCCGCAATCGGGGTAAGTGGTGGGGGCTGCCGCAGTCGGTCGGCTACCTCGTTCCACAGTCCAGCCCTGATCAGGCTGTCCTCAACGATTTCGTCGCGGTCTGAGCGGCTGACCCGCTGACCCGTCAGCTTCAGCCCGGCCACAACGTTGTCGTAGACACTCATCGCGGGGAAAGGGTTGGGCTTCTGGAAGACCATACCGATCTCCCTGCGCGCCCAGGTCAGGCGTCGCTCCGGCGCGTAGACATCGTGACCGTCCAGTCGGACCTCTCCGGCCAGGGCCGCACCCGGCACGAGTTCGTGCATCCGGTTGAGGATGCGCAGGAAGGTCGACTTGCCACACCCGGAGGGCCCGAACCCGCGGGTCACCACGACCACCCCCGCGCCCAGCCCGCCGCCGTCGTCTGCCTCCCCGACTTCTGCGACCACCAACCCCAGCCCGTCGCCTGCCGCAACTACTCCTCCGTCCCAGCCCACCGCAGTGCCGACCGGGACGCCGACAAGTTCTACCGCGACCAGCACGGCCACCGCGACGCCCACCACGAGCACGACCGCCGCTCCCGCGCCGTCCGTCACGAATCCACCAGGCTCGAGCTCGTAGGCCCAGCCCCCTGCTTGGCACGGTCAGGACTGGATCGGCGCGCGAAGTTGGCCTCCCGGTCCCGGACCGTGTCGCGGATTCTGCGCAGCCACCGGGGCGTCCCTACCTGCGCGAGTGTGACACGACCACTTCATCGTCTGGCCGCGCCAGCCCGCGGGGCATCACGCACCGACCACCGCGGCCTATGCGTGATGCCCTCCGAGCTGACCTGCGACGAGATCGGCTCACCCAAGCTCGCACGACCACGGGGCGCCCGGTAGCCGGGTTGCGTCGAAAGAGCGGCGGCCCCGACCGCCCCAAACCACCCACGCTCAGCCAACAACCTCACGAGCTCGTGGCGCTGCTCAGCAGTCAACTCACGCGACTCAAAATCCAGATTTGCCCCGCGTCCCCGCGCGTCCACAACGTGCCTCCCTGGTCTGTTGGTGGCGCTGCGGAGCCGTCATTTGCAAGCTCCGCAGCGCTGCTCGAATCCTGACCGGCCCCACCAGCATCAACGGCGTTGCGCCCGATCCGCGAGACGGCGCACCAACAACAACCCCGCTCAACCACCCGCAACTGTGGGCCAGCGACGTAACCAGTCGATGAAATCTCAGCCGAACGGACTACCCGATGAACGACGCTGGATGTGCGGCGCCAAGACCCGGGACCGGCAGCATGTGACCAGGAATCACCGGCGCCCCGGCGCCGCCTGGTCGGCGGCGCCTCCCCCCGCTGCAACGCGGCAAGCGAAGGCCACCTCCAGGACGCCGCCTGCCGCGAACTGGCCCGCCTCGGCGTCACCCGACGCGAGCTCCACGCCGCCGGCGCGCTCATCGAGCCGTTGGACTCCAGGCGTTCATCGTCGGCGTCTGGGCACCAAGGTCGCCGAAGCCAAGGACGAAGTCCTCATTTGGGGTGTCTCAAGGAATCAAGGACAGGGCCGAGTACGGCGGCACGACCAGAGGCGCCAGCCGCACATCCCGACCGCAGGCCTGTCCAAGCTCAGACGACGCACCGACGGTGCCCACGCCGCGCTCGAGGCGGCGTCGATGAAGGCGACGCCCGCCTCGCCACAACAGAGGGCACCTTTCTCGCGCGGGGGTGCGGCGGGTTCACGAGAGCGCGGCTCAGCAGCCCGCGGCAGCTCCTAGTGGCGATTGTGGTGCCGGCTGCGGTGCGGCTGATCTCCGGGCAGGATGCGTGGTCCTCGGGGCGACTCCCTGCCCGTGGCCCAGCCCAAGAAGAGCGCACCCCCGCGCGCGAAGCTGGGCCACGGTTACCGGCCCACTACCCACGGCCCTGCCGCGCAAACGCCGCAGGAGGAGGCCGGTTGGCCAGCGCCACTGTCCAGGCGCACACGACCGCCGACTTCGAGCGGTCGCTTCGCGGCAGCCTGGTCAGGATCCGCAAGGCAGGGCCACGGTGGCCGACTCCACCCGACCATCCGGCATCGGCTGCGCGGCCTCGCTTGGTGTGCTGCGGGCGTGGCTGAGCGCGGATGACCGTCTCTGAACGACGTACCGTTCGAGGGGTCTGGCTCGGCGTACCGTGGCCGGGCATCCCTTCGGGGTGAGCGTGTCGACGCGAGATGTGTAGCGCACGAATCGTGTCGGAGACGGGCCACACGCCCACGCGAGGAAGCGCGCGACCGCTCGTGACGGGCCGCGTGAGCGCGGCCGTGTGACTGGCGCGGCGTGCGGGTCAGTAGCCCGTGCCGGGCAGTGGCACGATCATTGGGCCCGCTGCAGCACTGCGGCGCGCTGCGAACATGAGCTGGTCGACGTCACCGTTGAAGCGCTCGATACCTTCGGCGATGCACAGCAGCAGGGTCTGCAGGGACCGGACCGGCTGGGTCCACTTCAACAGGACGTCCGCTCCGAGGGAGTCCCTCATCGCCTCGACCTGGGTGAAGCCGGTCCGCTGTCCGTGCCAGGAACCGCCCTGGGCCATCCACACGCCCGCGTCGGTGGCCTGACGGCACGCGGTGGCGATGGCGTGCGGGGTCAAGTATTCGGTGTCCAGGATGACGCGGACGCGGACGTCTCGCTTGCCCATCGAGGCCACCAGTGCGGTGGTCTGTCGTTCGAACTCGGCACCGCGGGGGCCCATGCGCTCTTTGGTGGCTAGCAGGGCCACCTCGTTGGCGCCACTGTCGGCCAGGGTCAGGGCTTGGCTGAGCATTCTGTCGGTGTCCAGGTGGGTGGTGCCCGGGGTGTCCCAGCACAGGGTGGTGGCGACCGCCACGGCTGTGCCGCTCAGCTCCCGGGCGGCTTCGGCGACGCGTTCGGGGCGGCAGATGACGGCCGCGAACCCGGCCTGGACTGCCTTCGCACACCCCTGCCGGGTCGCCCCCGGGACGGCTGGTTGCCGGTAAAGACGATGGTCCAGGTGTGCCGCGAGATCGGCCACGCTCAGCCGACGGCGGCTGCGTTTCCTTGCTTCGATCGCGTACAGGTGTTCGTTCATGAGCTGTCCCCTCGCGACCAATGGCTTGGTCGCATCAGCTGTTCAGAACCCGCGATACCGTGCGGTCACTGTCCACGCTATCCCCTGTGTCGAACCAGAAGGGTCTTGCGCGGGTGCGGGTTGATTGACCCGTCGCCGCAACGCCGAGTCAGCGTCCTGACTGGGAACCGATCGGCAGGGTCAAGTGGGAGCCACCAACTCACACCGACGGAATCGACCGCAGCGTCGTCGGCTCCCCGACCAAGCACGCGCCCTGTTCGCAGAAGTGGGACGCATCATCGCTCGTTCGAGCGGTGCTTCCTGCATCTACCACGCCGCACTGAGGCCGGCGGTGCTGCGCCATCTCCCGCTGACGGGCCCGGATCTCAAGGCGAGCCAACGGTCTGAGACGCGCGCTCCACCTAGTCGGGTCGACGCACACGACGGGAGCTGACTGGACCGACAGCAGTCTTGCCACGGTGGGCCGGCAGCACGAGAGCCACTATGGCCGGCCCGGCTCGGGGGGACTGAATGCGAGTACCAGGTGCTGTGCGTGAAGGCGATCGCCCGCGCGGGCCCACGCCGCGCGATGCTCGCTCTGAGTTCCGCGCGGCTGCGACCCTGCACCTGGTCCCACTGAATCCCGCGTGAATTCCCTGCACACTCAGAGGCTGCGAGCGCAGGGCGGCCCGACAGCAGCACTGACAGCAACGCGACGGGACACAACCAGCAGATGCTGGACCCTGGAAGGCCAACGGCGGTGCCCGCCAGTCCCCTTCAGACATCCGACCACGACTGCCGAGACCTGAAAATCGGAAGGTCGGCGGTTCGACCCCGCCCCTGGCCACCACGAGACCGCAGGTCAGCGCATCGCGCGGCCTGCGGTTTCTGGTGTGCCGAGTGCCAGGGACATTCCATGGCGGATTTCGCAGTTCGTCCACCCACGGGTGCAACCTCGTCTAGCCTTCCGCCGGGGTCCAGCTTCGGAACAAGAGGAGAAACAGTGCGCCTTCGCCTGCCCGCTGTCGTGGCGGCCGTCGCGGCGGCAACGCTCGTGGCCGCAGTGCCACCGGCCGGCGCGGACGAAGCACCGCAGCCCTACCCGCTGGTGAGCCTGACCAGCCCGGCGGCCACAGTTCCGGGCAACTTCACGATCACTGCCGAGGTCGACCTGGCCGGCGCCTCCGGCGTCACCATCCGTCCCACGATTCGATACGACGAGTGGCTGGGTCTGGCCGAGAAGACCGTCACGGCGCAGGACTGCCCGGCCACCTGCGAGGTGACCTGGGATGTCGACACGACCTCCTGGGAACACGCCATCGGCTCCGGCAGCAAGGCGCTGGACATCACGTGGTTCACCACCGACCCTGCGCCCGTCTGGGGCGTCTTCGTGCGGTACTTCACGTACGACGCCCCCGTCGAGAGCAGCTGGGTCAGCGACACGATCCGCGACGACGACCCGACAGCCGAGGGCTACAGCCCCGCGGTCTTCACCTCCGGTGGAACGGTCACCAGCACTTCGGAAGTCGCGCGCGAGGCCGACGAGGTCCTCGACGTCCGGCTGTATGCCGGACCTGCCAGTGCCGAGAACACCACACCTGTCCTGCACACCACCACCTCGTGGAGCACGGCTCCGAATGCAGAGGGCAGGTACACCGGGAGCGCCCACCTCGACACCTCCGCGCTGCCCGAGGGCGACTACGTGCTCTACATGAAGTCACGCAACTCCGACGACCAGTGGGGGGCCCAGGGCGGTGCCGGGTTGCTGGTCCGTCACACTCCGGCCGTCACCGTCGAGCCCGCCGGCTCGCCCCTTCAGTCAGTGGGGGACACGACAGTCGTCGGCGCCCGCCTGATGCGACCCCTGGCGACGGTGTGGTCGAGCCTGCGCGTCAGCGTCGACGGCAGTACCCCGCAGGTCCTGTCCAACCCGTCCTGGAATGCACCGGCCGACACCCGCAAACCGGTCACAGGCAGTGCGATCCTGCCGCAACCGCTCAGCCCCGGCACGCACACGATCACGACTGAAGTCCTCGACTCCGCCGGGGACCGGATCGGACAACCGGGCACCAGCACCGTGCGCGTCGTCGAGTTCAAGGACGAGAGCGCCAGCGTCCCGCCGCTCGTCCTCGGCCAGACGTCATACGTGACCCTCAGCGGCACCGCGCCGACCGGCCTGACCTACGAGTCCTGCTACTTCGGTTTCCACGAACGCACGGGCATGGTGAGCGGCGGTGGCGCCTGCGTGCCCGGGTCGACCTCGTACAGCATGTCGATGGCCTGGACGCCGCAGGCGGTCGGCGCCGGCAAGGTCGAGTTCGCGAACACCAGCACCCAGGGGCCGCACGGCCCGACCCACACGATCCCGATCACGGTGTACGCGCGCCGGAGCGCGGCCCTCTCGGCGCCGAGCTCCTCGGCCTACGGCGCACGTCTGACCGCCGCGGTCTCGGTCCGCGACGTCAAGACCCTTGCCGGGAGCCCCGTTGTCGCGCCAGGGGTCTCGGTCTCGCTGCAGCGCAAGGCTGCCGGTACCACCACGTGGTTCACCATCGCCTCCGGCAGGACCAACTCCTACGGCAGCGTGGCCCTGCCGTTCACCAACAGCGTCAATGGACGCCTGCGCGCGGTCGTCGCCTCCACCGTGCCGGGTCGCACCATCACCACCAGCGAACCCACCCTGACCAGCGTGAGCACCGTGTCGTGGTCGTCCCTGCCGTCCTGGGTGAGGAGCGGCTCCGCGGCCTACGCCGCCGTCTACGCCAAGCCTTATGAGAAGGGCGCCTCGGTGCGCGTGCAGGCCCGCCGCATCGGCGGCACCTGGGTCACCGTCGGCTCTGCCAACGTGGGCACGAGCGGCTACGCCAAGGCTGGCTTCAGGTTGTACAGCAGGGGCACGTGGGAGGTGCGGGTCGTCCGCACAGCCACCACCGGACACAGCACCGGGTACAGCAGCACGCGCCGCATCACCGTTGGCTGAGGCCCACCACCACGTCGGGCCCTGGAACCGAACGGTCCTGGGATCTGCCTCGGTGTGTGCCTGCGCGCGGCCGCTTGCTGTCGCCGCTAGTCCTAACGGTTCGCGAGGATGGACAAACGGGGAGCAAAGGGGGAAACGGGTTCCATTGCGGCTAGCCTGCATCGATGCTGGGGAGCCACAACGATCAGTCAAGGGGTGAGCAGTCGGTGGTGTTGACCTCGACAGGTATCCAGGCGTTGCGTGGCCTGTCGGAGCTGATGAACCGCGCCAGTGGTCAGGAGAGCCTGCAGGACGTCCTCGACCTGATCGTCGAGGGCGCGGCCGACGTGGTCGGCTTTCGCGTGGCGGCGATCAGCCTCGTCCAGCCGGACGGGGACCTCGAGGTCGTTGCCGTGGCCGGCGACTCCGGGGCGCGTCGCGAGCTCATGGGGCGACGCACCCCGCGCGGCTTGGTCGAGGCCGAGTTCGAGATCGCGGAGCAGTGGGGCACCCTGCGGTTCGTCGCGGCGGACCGGTTGCCGCCGACCTCGCAGCCCGGCTGGGTGGCAGAAGGGTGGGAGGTCTCCGTCACCGGAGAGCCGGACTCCTGGGACCCCCTCGACACCCTGCTGGCCCCCTTCTACGACGTCGCCGGCACGTGGCTCGGCATGATCACGGTGGACCTTCCACTCAGTGGCAAGCGCCCGGACGAGGTGCAACAAGGTCTGCTCGAGGTCTTCGCGAACCAGGCGGGCATCGCGATCAACGGAGCCCGACAGCGGCTCGCGCTGGCCGAGCAGGTACGCCTCGCCGCCGCGGTGCACACCGTCGCCCGGATCTCCCAGGAGATCCTCGACCCCGCCCGCGCCGTGGAAGCCGTCGTCGAACCCGTGATGGAGGGCCTGAAGGGGTCCGCCATCTGGGTGCGCACGTTCGGTCACGAGAACGATCCGGCCGATGGCGGCGTCGTCGCCCACTCCGGACGGGGCGCGGACAGCGCGCCAGCCGATGTCGTGAACCTGGTGCGACGTGTGGCGCAGCAGTGCTGGCGACGGCGAACCGCGGCTCTGGTGCGTGCGGGATCCACCCACCCACAAGGACTGCTGACCGACGAGGAAGTCGGCACCATGCTCGCCTTCACGGCGCCCTTCGGCGGCGGGGCCTGGATGCTCGTACCCATCGGGGCGGCCAGCGAATGCCTCGGCCACCTCGTCATCACCCGCTCAGCGCAGGAACCAACCTGGAGCGACGCGGAGGCGGCGTCGGCACTGGAGATGGGCCGGGACATCGGTCGGGCCATCGTCAACGCGCGGCTGCTCGAGCTGGAGCGCCGGCTGGTCGACCAGCTGCGCCAGGCCGACCGCGCGAAGACATCCCTGTTCGCAACGGTCTCGCACGAGCTGAAGAACCCCCTCACGTCCATCGTCGGCCATCTGGAACTGCTGCGCGACACCCCGACGACAGCTGCCCCGAAGGGGCACGACCCCGAGGGCGGCGACGTCCCGAAGTCCGACACCGACTGGTCTCTGGGGGTCATGGAACGCAACACCCACCGCCTGCAGGCCTTGGTCGACGACCTCCTCACCCTGTCGAAGGTCAGCGACCCCGACCGCCCCCTGGTCAGCAGCCAGGTGGATCTCGCCCGCCTGACCCAGGACGCGATGGACATGTTCCGGCCCACCGCCGAACAGCGCGGCATCCAGCTGAGCAGCGATCTCGCCGAGGGCGTCGCGGTGGTCACGGGCAACACGGACGAGCTTGCCCGGGTGGTCGACAACCTGGTGAGCAACGCCGTGAAGTTCAGCCCCGACCGGGGAGTCGTGCGGCTGAGCACCCGGCACGACAGCGACACCATCGTCCTGCTCTGCGCCGACGACGGGCTGGGCATCTCGACGCAGGACCAGGAGTCCCTGTTCACCGAGTTCTTCCGCAGCACGAACCCCGCGGCCCTCCAGGTCCCCGGCACCGGTCTGGGCCTGAGCATCGTGGCCCGGATCATCGCGCGCCACGGCGGTTCGATCAGCGTGGAGTCCGAACTCGGCTGCGGCACGACCTTCGAGGTTGCTCTTCCGGCTCTCGGGATCACTGGTCCCTAGGTGCAGGATTTGGGCGGAATCGAGTGTTTCACTGGGCTTCTTTCGGGCTGATGAAGGAAGATCACTGCGTGCAGCATCCGCAGCCCCTCGACCCCGGCGCCCGTGGACGTACCGCAGGCTTCGGCGACCTCGGGCCACTCGGCGCCCGCGCCGACCTCGACAGACTGGGCCGGTGGCTGGTCGAGGCGTCGCCCGACGGCCTGTGGGTCTTCGACTCCGAGGGCAGGACGGTGCTCGCCAACGCCCGACTCGCGGAGATGCTGGGCAGGACGCCCGACGAGATGGACGGACTGTCCGTCTTCGAAACCCTGGACGAGACCGGTCAGGGCCAGTTCGCCGAACACCTCAGCGGGCTGCAGAGCAGCAGCGCTCCGGGGAGCAACCTCGAGTGCAGTCTCCTTCGCAAGAACGGCGAGCGGTTCTGGGCCCTGGTCAGCCACAGCCCGATCAAGGACGACGACGGCAACCACGTCGGCTGGTTGCACCGGGTGACCGAGTACAGCCAGCAGCGACAGCTGATCGAGACCCTGCAACGGCGCGAGGCGCAGCTCGCCGAGGCACAGCACATCGCCAAGATCGGCAGCTGGGAGTGGGACGTCGGCAACGACGTCGTGGCGTGGTCGGACGAGCTCTACCGCATCTACGGAGTAGAGCCCGACTCCGACTTCGTCCCGAACTACCAAGCGTTTCTCGACCGGATGCACCCCGACGACCGGGACGCGGTGGCGGCAGTCGTCAGGCGCGCGCTCGAGGAGACGGGCGAGTTCGAGTTCGACGCGCGCATCTTCCACAGCGACGGCTCGCTTCGCTGGATCCGTGGCCGGGGCCGCCTGACCCGCGACCAGGCCACTGGCGCCCCGCTGCGCATGGGCGGCACGTCCCAGGACATCACCGAGACCAAGGACGCGGAACAGGCGCTGGCCCTGCTCACCTCGATGGCGACGGCGGCCAACGAGGCGACCACCCTGGCCGAGGTCATCCCCACGATCCTCCTGGACGTGGCACGGCATACCGGATGGCAGCCGGTGGCCGCCTGGCTGGTGACCCGGGAGGGCGAGCTCGAACCCGTTCCCGCGCAGACGCGAGACGTGCCGGAGGAGGATCTCGCCGAAGCGACCCGGATCGCCAGGGCGGCCGCCGAGTCGCTCCATCCGCAGGCCTCGGTCACGACGGAGGGCACCGCCCTCGTCGCCGCGCCCGTGGTGGCCGAGGACCACGCCGCCTGTGTCGTCGTCATGGACACCCGCGCCACCACCGCGCCCACCGACACCGACGGGTTGACGGTCGCCCGGGCTGCGGCGATCTTCTCCCGGGTCGCCGAGCGAGACCTGGCCGCCGAACGCCTCGAACAGGCCCGCGACAACGCGATGAGCGCGTCGCTGGCCAAGTCCGAGTTCCTCGCGACGATGAGCCACGAGATCCGCACCCCGCTCAACGGCGTGATCGGCCTGTCGGAGCTGCTGGGACGCACCGAGCTGACGTCCCACCAGCGCCGGCTCGCTGACGGCATCGACGGCGCGGGGCGGAGCCTGCTGTCCCTCGTCAACGACATCCTGGACCTGTCCAAGATCGAGGCGGGGCGGCTCGACCTCGAGGCTGTCGACTTCGACCCGCGCGCCATCGTCGAGCAGAGCACCACCCTGATGGCCGAGCGCGCCCGCACCAAGGGTCTCGAGCTCGCCGTGACCTGTCACCCCGACGTCCCCGCCGCCGTGTGCGGTGATCCCGTCCGGTTCGGGCAGGTCATCTCCAACCTGACCGCCAATGCCGTGAAGTTCACCACCAGCGGTGAGGTCGTGGTCCGGGCGACCGTCGAGACCGTCGAGACCGGCGCCACAGGCGCCACCGTCGAGACCGGCGAGACGGGCGACCGGGCCAACGGCGACAAGCCCGACACCGCCCAGTCCGCCGAGAAGTCCACGGACGAGTCCCCTACCGACGCGGGCATCGTGCTGCGGATCGAGGTCAGCGACACGGGGTCCGGCATGTCGCCGGAGGTCAAGGAGCGGCTGTTCACCGCGTTCTCGCAGGGCGACAGCTCCACCACCCGCGAGTACGGCGGCACGGGTCTCGGCCTGGCCATCAGCCGCCAGATGGTCGAGGCGATGGGGGGTGAGATCGGCGTCAACAGCGAGAGCGGGTTCGGGAGCACGTTCTGGTTCACCGTCCGTTTCGCGCCGGCCAGCGTCAGCGCCCACGCGGCCGCGCCCCTGCCCTCCGTGGCCGGGCTTCGCGTGCTGGTCGTCGACGACAACGAGACCAACCGGTTCATCCTCGAGGAGCAGCTGGCCGGCTGGTCGATCGAGGCGGCAATCGCGTCGTCCGGGGTGGAGGGCCTCGGGCTCCTCGACGACGCCCACCGGCGCGGCCTGCCTTTCGACGTGGTGCTCCTCGACTACCTCATGCCCGGCGTCAACGGTGAGCAGTTCGCCCGGATGATGCGCGGTGACGGCCGGTTCGGTGACACCAGGATCGTCCTGCTGACCTCGGCGATGGACCTGGATCGGGAGGTCCTGGACGCCGCCGGGATCGACGTCTCCCTCACCAAGCCGGTGCTGCCCTCCAGCCTGCTGGACACCCTCGCCGACGTGGCCGGCGCCCGCGCCGGCACTTCCCCGGAGGGCGGTCCGGGTGGCGGCCCGGGTGGCGGCCCGGGGGCTGACGCCGCGACCGCCGGCCGTCCTGACCTGCGCGCCCCGATGGGTTCACGTGGCCGCGTGCTCGTCGTCGAGGACAACGAGGTGAACCAGCTGGTGGCCGTCGGCATCCTCGAGAGCCTGGGGTATGCCGTGGACGTCGCCGAGAACGGACTGGCCGGCTACTACTCGTTCCAGTCGGCCGACGGCGCGTACGACGCGGTGCTGATGGACTGCCAGATGCCCCAGATGGACGGCTACGACGCGACGCGGATGATCCGCTCGTTCGAGGACGACCAGTACCGCACGCCCATCATCGCGATGACGGCAGCCGCCATTGCGGGCGAGCGCGAACGATGCCTCGAATCGGGCATGGACGACTTCCTGACCAAACCGGTCGACGTGACGCTGCTGCGCGAGACCCTGGAACGATGGGTCCCCGTCGACGGCGACCACAGCCCTGCCACCGAAGCCACGGACAGCCGTCAGCTCGCGGCGCGCGCCGACACCACGGTGCTGGACCCCTCGCGCCTCGAGGAGCTGCTCGACCTCGACCCGGGCGACCCGACGATGCTGCTGCGGTTCATCGACAGGTTCGGGCCCAACGCCCGAGCCGCGCTGGCCACGATGCGCGAGCACCGCGCGGCGGGGGCAGCCCACGAGCTGAGTCGCGCGGCGCACGGCCTCAAGGGCAGCGCCGCCAACCTCGGGGCGGAGCGGCTCGCACGGCTCTGCGCCGACGTCGAGCACCTTGGCGAGGACGGTGTCGTCGTCGACCAGCCGGCCCTGGTGGCCGTGGAACGTGAGCTCGACGCGGCCGTGCGGGCGCTCGAGTCCTTCGCCGTCACGCTGCGCCGACTCTCCTGACCACAGGTCCCACGCCACTGCAGAACCACGAAAGCCACCTGACGGCAGTCACCGGCCATCTGGCTGACGAAAGCCACCGGCCATCTGGTGAGATGGCCGGTGGCTTCCGTTGAAGGGACTTGCTCTCTTGCCGTTCCAGCACCCGCCTGGCTGAGGGACGAGGGCTGGGTTTGTAGAACGACTCGGCACCGCAGGGGGTGGTGCCGGCCGCCGTTACGCCGACTGTGCGCCGGTGTCGACACCCCGGTGCTGGGGTGCGCTGGTGATGTACTGCCCCGTCCGGGCACCGAGGGCGAGCCGACGGCGCACTTCGCTCATCAGCTCGTCGTTGGTGGCCAGCAGTACGGCCTCGGGGTGCTCGATGCCGCCGAGGACGGACAGGCCGCACCCCTCGGCGGAGCGCAGCACGATCTCGCGGACGGAGAGGCACAGCGCACGGGACAGCGCGAGCATCTCGTCGGGTTGGGGCCACTCCGGCAGGACCGGAGAGTCGAGGATGCCTTCGAGCGTCCACTCGTCCAGACCGCTGCGCATGGCGAGGGTCGCACGGTTCCAACCGAGCACACGAAGTTGCTCCTGCAGGAAACTGCCGAGGCTGTTGGTCACTGGGGCTCCAAGGGGTGCGAAGAGGCTTGCCCCTTGATGGAAGCGCGTATTTCGGCCTCGGAGCGAGAACTTTAACAAGCCTTGACCATTGAGTCGGCTGTTCGGAGGACCGTCAATCCGCCTAACGTTCGGCACCCAGCTCGCGCACGACCTCGTCCGTATGCCGTCCCGGCGACCCAGCTGGCTGCCCCGCCGTCGTGGGGGTCACCGAGAACCGTGGCGCGGGCGCCGGCTGGACCGTTTCCGGGGCGCCGGGGACGGCGGCATACGCCTGCCTGGCGGCGAGGTGCGCGTCGAAGCGCGCCTCCTGGGCCGTGAGGACAGGCGCCACACAGGCGTCGAGGTCGGCGAAGACCGCCACCCAGTGCGTGAGGGGCCGGGTGCCGAAACGCTCGGCGACCACCTCCGAGACCCGCGGCCAGGAGGCGACGTCCATCTGCTCGGCACCCACGGCGGGGTGGTCCAGCCCCAGGCCGGCCAGGAACCGCTCGTAGAAGGCCGGCTCGATCGCGCCCACTGCGACCCAGCGGTCGTCGCTCGTGCGGTAGCAGCGGTAGAACGGCGCTCCCCCGTCGAACAGGTTCGACCCCCGGGCAGCGGGCCACATCCCCGACCCGAGCATGGACTGGTGCATCGCGGTCATCGCACCGACGCCGTCGACGATCGCGGCATCGACGACCTGGCCCTGCCCGGACCCGCGCGCGTGCCACAGTGCGGCGACGACCCCGAGCGCCAGCAGCATGCCCCCGCCGCCGAAGTCCCCGAGCAGGTTCAGCGGTGGCACCGGACGGCCGTCGGCGCCGGCGAACGCATCGAGTACGCCGGCCACGGCCAGGTAGGTGATGTCGTGACCGGCCATCGCGGCATACGGCCCGTCCTGGCCCCACCCGGTCATGCGGCCGTAGACGATCCGCGGATTGCGTTGCAGCGCAACGTCTGGACCAAAGCCAAGCCGCTCGGCAACACCTGGCCGAAATCCCTCGATGAGGATGTCGGACGCATCGATGAGGCCGAGCACGACCAACAGACCCTCGTCGGACTTGAGGTCCACGACCACGGAACGCCGCCCCCGCAGCAGCACGGCATGGGTAGACCGCAGGTCCTCGCCGGGCCGGTCGACACGCACGACATCGGCACCCAGGTCGGACAGCATCATCGCCGCGAAGGGCACCGGACCGATACCGCCGACCTCGACGACCCGGACGCCCGCGAGGGGGCCAGAACGGCGCGCCGAGTCCATGGGACCGAACGTACCGCCACCCTCGCTGTCAGGTGCGCGCCAGGCCCTGCCCCTGACGCGCTCGTCTGTCAGAGGACGTCAGTGAGGAGAGCGCGAACCTCTACCTCGCGATAGCGGCGGTGACCGCCGAGAGTGCGGATGGAGTTGAGCTTCCCCGCCTTGGCCCAACGCGTCACTGTCTTGGGGTCCACCCGGAACAGTGATGCCACCTCCGCAGGCGTGAGCAACTTCTCGACCTCGGTGGTGCGAGTAACCATGTCTAACTCCTAGTGCAGGGGACGTGCTTCCATAATCGGACAAGCGCGACCCTTTGGGAACATTCCCAACGGGTCATCCGATATGGCCCGTTAGGACTAGTCACCAGACCAACCCGTGAGCGGGATTACGCTGGGTGCCGGCGCGCGATCCGCGCCAACCACCCCGCCCCAGCGCCTCACCGAGCTCAAGGAGTCACCACCGTGACCGCGTCCTCGTCGCCCAGCATCTCGATGTCCTCCACCTCCACGTCCCAGCACGAACAAGTGGTCTTCTGCCACGACAGGGCGACTGGCCTGCGGGCCATCATCGGGATCTACAGCACGGCTCTCGGGCCGGCCCTGGGTGGCACGCGGTTCTACCCCTACGCCAGCGAGGACGCCGCCCTGGCCGACGTGCTGCGCCTGTCCAAGGGAATGGCCTACAAGAACGCCGTGGCCGGCCTCGACCTCGGCGGCGGCAAGGCCGTCATCATCGGCGACCCGGCGACCGACAAGACGCCCGACCTGCTGCGCGCCTACGGCCGCTTCGTCGAGTCGCTCGGCGGCCGCTACGTCACGGCCTGCGACGTGGGCACCTACGTCGCCGACATGGACATCGTCAGCGAGACCACCCGCTTCGCCACCGGTCGTTCCGAGGCCAACGGTGGGGCCGGCGACTCGTCCGTGCTCACCGCCTTCGGCGTCTTCCAGGGCCAGCGCGCCGCCGCCCAGCACCTGTGGGGCCAGCCGACCCTCAAGGGCCGCACCGTCGGCATCGCCGGGGTCGGCAAGGTCGGCCGCATCCTCGCCGGACACCTGCTGGAGGACGGCGCCACCGTCGTCGTGACCGACGTCAACGAGCAGGCCCTGGCAGCCCTGACGGCCCAGCACCCCGAGATCGAGGTCGTCCCCGACACCGCGACCCTGGTGACCTCCGACATCGACGTCTACGCCCCGTGCGCCCTCGGCGGCGCGCTGGACGACACCACCGTGGAGGCCCTCCGTGCCACCGTCGTCTGTGGCGGCGCGAACAACCAGCTGGTGGTCGAGGGTGAGGGCGGCACGGCCGACCGGCTCCGTGCGCGCGGCATCACCTACGCCCCGGACTTCCTCGTCAACGCCGGCGGGGTGATCCAGGTCAGTGACGAGCTGCACGGTTTCGACTTCGAGCGCGCCAAGAAGGGCGCGACGGCGATCTTCGACCACACCCTCGAGGTGCTCGAGACGGCGGATGCGCGCAACATCACCCCTGCGGCGGCCGCCGACCACATCGCCGAGGAGCGGATGGCGGCCAGGCAGGCCGCCGGGATCTGGCTGCCCGCCCGCTGAGCAGGGCGGCTGAGCACGTCTGAGCACGTCCTCTGAGCACGACATCGCCCGGCGAGACGCGGGTCTCGCCACAGAACTTGCATCGCTCATGTAGCGTTGTCCCCACGACAAATACACGATTCCCGGGACCGCTCCGTCGAGCCGAGGCGCCGACATGGTGACTCGACAAGGCGATGCCGTCCCGGCAGACGCATGAGGGGGTCACGCCATGGGGCGCGGCCGGGCCAAAGCCAAGCAGACCAAGGTCGCTCGGGAGCTGAAGTACTTCTCTCCCAACACCGACCTGACGGCGCTTGAGCGAGAACTGCACGGGTCCTCCTACGCGGAGCCGGAACCTGTTTCCGACAGCTCCGTGGGCGAGGACGAGTACGACGAATACGGAAAGTGGGCCTCGGGTCAGCAATGACCTGACGTCCTGACTGACCTCCACCTCATGCGCGGGCCCTCGGGCTCGTGTGTCACCTCAGCCGCGCCGCGGCGTGCGGCCATCGCCGCATGCCGTGGCGTCGCCGTCCCCGCTCCCTGACGCGGTGTGCCGTGGCGGCAGCGCTGTGCGCGAGCCGCGGTCTACGCTCGCGTCATGAGCACAGACACGCGCGCGCAGACCCAGCGCCTCGGGGTGGAGACCACCGGCATCGAGATCATCGACGAGGCCGACCGGACCGCGCGGCCGCAGGACCTGTTCTGGCCGTGGTTCGCCGCCAACGTGTCGGTCTTCGGGATCAGCTATGCCKGCTTCGTGCTGGGTTTTGGCATCTCGTTCTGGCAGGCCGTGCTGGTCGCCGTGGTCGGCGTGGTCGTGTCGTTCCTGCTCTGCGGGGTGATCGCGATCGCCGGCAAGCGCGGCTCGGCCCCGACGATGGTCCTGTCCCGTGCCGCCTTCGGGGTCACCGGCCAGAAGGTTCCCGGCGTGGTGTCCTGGCTGACGTCGATCGGCTGGGAGACGTTCCTCGCGATCACGGCGACCCTGGCCACCGCGACCATCTTCAGGCAGCTCGGCTGGGGCGGCGGGACCGGCACCAAGATCGTCGCCTGCGTCGTCACCGCGACCCTCATCGTGCTCGCGTCCGTGGCCGGCTACCACATCATCATGCGGCTCCAGTCGTGGCTGACCTGGATCACCGGGATCGCGACACTCGTCTACATCGCCCTGACGGTCAAGGACGTCGACTGGTCCGCCGTCAGCGCGATCCCGGCAGGGTCCACGCAGGCGGTCGTGGGGGCCCTCGTCCTCGTGATGACGGGCTTCGGGCTCGGCTGGATCAACATCGCCGCCGACTGGTCGCGATACCAGCGCCGGGACGCCTCCGGCTCGTCCATCGTGCTGTGGAACACCTTCGGCGGCGCCCTCGCGCCCGTCCTGCTGGTGGTCTACGGCCTCCTGCTCGCGGGTTCGGACGAGAAGCTCAGCCAGGGCATCCAGAGCGACCCGGTCGGAACGCTCGCCACCATCCTGCCCACCTGGTTCCTCGTACCGTTCCTCGTCGCCGCCATCCTCGCCCTGGTGAGCGGGGCCGTCCTCGGGATCTACTCGTCCGGGCTGACGCTGCTCTCGCTCGGCGTCCGCATCCCCCGCCCCCGTGCGGCCCTGATCGACGGCGTCATCCTCACGATCGGCACGATCTACGTCGTCTTCTTCGCCGACAGCTTCATCAACCCGTTCCAGTCGTTCCTCATCACCCTCGGCGTGCCGTTGGCGAGCTGGGCCGGGATCATGATCGCCGACATCGTGGCCCGCCGCCGCGACTACGACGAGGAGGCCCTGTTCGACGTGCGGGGCGTCTACGGCGCGTGGGACTGGACCTCGATCGCGATCCTGGCCGCCACGTCCGTGATCGGCTGGGGCCTGGTCATCAACCTCTTCGCCGACGACGCCTCGTGGAACAACTGGCAGGGCTACCTGCTCGGTCCCCTCGGACTCGGAGGCAAGGACGGCGACTGGGCCTACGCCAACCTCGGCGTGCTGGTGGCCCTGGTGCTGTCCTTCGGGTTGGCCCTCGTCCTGCGACGCGGCACGGTGCGCCGCCAGGAGGCCGGCACGTGAGTGGTCGCCCCTGGTTCGTGGCGATCGACCTGCAACGCGTCTTCGGCGACCCATCCAGCGCCTGGTGCGCTCCCCGGTATGCCGCGGCCGCGGCCAACGTCGTACGCCTTGCCACCGCGTTCGGTGACCGATCGGTCTTCACCCGGTTCGTGGCCCCTGCCGAGCCCACCGGGGCCTGGGTGCCCTACTACGGGGAGTTCCCGTGGGCCCTGCAGCCCGCGGACGACCCGTTGTACGAGCTGACCGACGACGTGGCGGCCCACGCGACCACGACCGTCGTGGCCACGACGTTCGGCAAGTGGACCCCCGACCTGCGAGCGGTGGTGGGCGAACAGCCGTCGCTGGTCGTGGGCGGCGTTGCGACCGACTGCTGCGTCATCTCGACGGTGCTGGCTGCGGCCGACGCCGGCGCGTCGGTCAGGGTGGTGACCGACGCCTGCGCGGGGTCGACCGATGACAACCACCACGAGGCTCTCCACGTGATGTCGCTCTTCGCGCCGTTGGTGTCGCTCACGACCACGGCGGAGCTGCTGGCCGAGGCCTAGAAGCCGCCACCCGCCCAGGGCTGCACGATCAGGGCGTGGCTGTGGGCCAACGCCTTGGCCTCGGCGCCGGCGTCCTCGAGCCTGCTCGACGGCTGGGAACCCCCGTGGTCCACGCCCACGTCCGTGGGCTCGGGGTCCAGCCCGTCCCACGCGGCATACCCGGCAAAGAGGCCGAACGCCGCCTCGGCGTGGATGACCCCGTCGGCGAGCAGACGCAGCACCGTCGGCTCGCAGGCGTCGAGGAAGCCGCGCGGGGTGCGACGCTCGCCGATGCTGACCAGCCGCGCGATCGCAGCCGTGTCGCCAGGACCGAGCCGCTGGCCTGCCACCAACCCGTCCTGGACGGCGGTCAGGACGCGGGCACGGGTGTCCTCGTGGAGGCCGGCGAGCGCCTCGTGGTGAGCGGCCAGCAGGGCGTCGAGTGGCCCGGTGCGGAGCAGAAACCGGTACTGCCGGACGGCCTGGTCCTCCTGCGCGGGATCAGCCATCGTTCCCATCCCTCATGCTGGGTCGCGGTCAGGCACGTTGGGGGGCGCCGTCCGGAGCCAAAGCGGCCCCTGTTCTCCGGGAGGCCCGCGACGCTGCTCTCAGCGACGACCTGGTGACCGCCTCCCGGGCGTCCCCGTCCTCGCCGTCCCAGCCTTCGTGGCCCTCCAGGAGAGGGATCGCCACCGGCCTGGTGATGACCAGGTGGGCGAGCCGTTCGAGCGCTCCCTCCGTCAGAGCCGACACGATGATCCCGGGCGTCCGGAGCTCGCCGACAGCAACCAGGTGTGCGATCCCGGCGATGTCGTCCACCGTGAGCTCCCGCCCGCTGAGCAGGCGGTCCTGCGCGGTGCGCAGGACGTGGGCACGGTTCAGGACGTCGAGGGCCGCGAGCGCCTCGCGATGGAGGGCTTCCAGCGCCTCGAGATCCGCCGTGCGGAGCAGGTAGCGGTACTGGCGGACCTCCGGGCGCTCGACCGGGGCCGCTGGCTCGATCTGCCGCCGCTTGAACAGGGTGATGCTCACCCCCCGACGGTAGGCAGCCGCCGTGCAGAAGGGCTCACCCAGAAAGCGTTTTCGGACTCCACCAGATGGTGGATCTCAATGGCCGCCGAACGCGGTGTCCGGGGAGCTCGGCCCACCCGCGAAGTTGCGGTAGAGCACATGTCCCATCAGTGCGTCGTGCCACTGCTCGCCGAAGCCGCCGTCAACCCACTCACCCTCCTCGGTGAGCTGGGGCTCGGCCCCCTCCCACGCGGCATACCCGCCGAAGCGGCCGAACATGGCCTCGGCCACGAGGATGCCCTCGGCCAGCTCCAGCAGCACGCTGGGCAGGCAGGCGCGGAGGAAGTCACCCGGGCGCCGGCGCTCGCCCAGGGTCACCAGGTGGGCGATGGGGCGGACGTCGTCCGGTTGCAGGCGCAGCCCGGCCACCAGCCCGTCCTGCACGGCCCACAGGACCATCGCCCGCCGAGCTCGCGGCATGGGGGCCAGCACCTCGACGTGGGCCTCTTCGAGCGCGTCGAGGGGGGCCGTGCGCAGGAGGAAGCGGTACTGGCGTACCGACTGGTCCTCGTGCTGGGGCGACCACACAACCCGACGGTAACCCCGCCGGAGCCACCCGCGGAAGGCGCTCTCACAGAGGGGTGAGGCCGAACGCGATCGCAAAGGCGGCCCCACCGGCGGCCACGCCGACCAGTCCCGCGGTCAGCCCGGCCAGCCATCGCGGGGTCAGGCCGTCGGGCGCCCTCGCGAGCGTCCAACCGCCACCGCCGGCCACGGCGAGGCACAGCGCCATCGACGCGCCGGTCACCACCCAGATGTCCGTGCTGGAGGTCGGTTCCGAGGGAGTGTGGCCGATGAGGTCGAGCCCTGCGGACACGACCTCCAGCATCACCGCGAGCATCAGCCCGGCCGCCCCGATCGCGAGCGCGCCGATCCACCCGACCCCGAGGGACCAGGCCAACGTGCTGCCCGAGCGTCTGCCCATGCCGCTGAGTGTGGTGCCCTGTCGGCATCCGCCGCATGGGTTTGGCTACTCAGCCGGCGGGATGGTCCCCGATGAGCTGGACCGCGCCACCCTCGACGCCCTTGGCACCGCGGACCACCTCGTGGCCATCGTCGACCGGTGCGTCCTCGGCACCCGTCACCGCGCCGATCGTCCATGCCGGTATGCCGCGTACCTCGAGGAAGCGGGTGGCGGCGTCGACCTGGTCGGCCGGGAGCATGGCGACGAAGCCGACGCCCATGTTGAGGGTGCGTTCGAGGTCGGCGCGGGGCACCCGGCCCAGCCCGCCGATCGTGGCGAAGACCGCTGGCGGGGTCCAGGTGGAGCGGTCGAGTCGCGCGAAGACGCTGGGCGGCAGCACGCGGGCGAGGTTGGCCACCAGCCCGCCGCCGGTGACGTGCGAGAGCGCATGGAGGTCGACGCCGTCGGTGCGGATCAGGTCGAGCAGGTCGGCGGAGTACACGCGGGTCGGGGTGAGCAGCTCCTCACCCAGGGTCTGGCCGAACTCCTCGACGTGGCGGTCCAGCTGCCAGCCTGCGGCGCCAATCACCTTGCGCACCAACGAGTATCCGTTCGAGTGCAGACCACTCGACCCGAGCGCCAGAACCACGTCGCCAGGCACCACACGGTCGGGACCCAGCACGTCGGCATACTCCACGACGCCCGTCGCGGCACCCGCCACGTCGTACTCGTCGGGTTCGAGCAGCCCGGGGTGCTCGGCGGTCTCGCCGCCCACGAGAGCGACCCTGGCCTGCTCGCAGGCGGCGGCGATGCCGGACACGATGGCGGCGATGCGCTCGGGGACGACCTTGCCCGTGGCGATGTAGTCGGTCATGAACAACGGCTCGGCGCCGCACACGACGATGTCGTCGACGACCATGCCGACGAGGTCGAACCCGATGGTGTCGTGCTTGTCGAGCGCCTGGGCGATCGCGACCTTGGTGCCGACCCCGTCCGTGCTGGTCGCGAGGACGGGGTGGCTCATCCGCGCGATCGCGGAGGCGTCGAACATGCCGGCGAAACCGCCCAGGCCGCCCAGGACTTCGGGACGGGTTGCGCGGCGGACGGAGGCCTTCATGAGCTCGACGGCCTTGTCACCGGCCTCGACGTCGACACCGGCGGAGGCATAGGTGATCGGCTCGCTCACGTGGCCAGCCTAGTGCGCGGGGGCTGACGTATCAGACGCGGCCGTGGGACCCTCCTGTTCAGTGGTGCAGGGACCGTTCTCTCGAGGGGATCCGCCATGTCCACGAGCTACCAGTTCGACCTGTTGCGCACGTACCGCTACCTGCGGCTCGCGATGGTGCTCCTCGTCCTGCTGCTGTTCATCTCGGTCACGATGTACATCAACTCGGCCAGCGGTCAGATGCTCCAGTCGATCAGCGCCTCCTACTACACGCCGGTGCGCGCCGTCTTCGTGTCGAGCCTGTGCGCGATCGGCACCTGTCTCATCGTCTACCAGGGCAACACCGACGTGGAGGACGTGCTGCTCAACGGGTCGGGGTTCTTCGCGTTCATCGTGGGCGTCGTGCCGACCCGACCCGAGGAGACGTGCGTGGCGACCGCGATCCCGCAGGACGTCCGCGATGCGATCAGCAACAACGTCACCGCGCTGATGTCCGTCGCCGTGGTCGCCTTCGTCATCGTGATGGGCATCCAGGTGTTCGCGACCCCGGCCTCGGAGAAGGCCCTCTCCAAGGGAGCCGGGGCGGCGCTGGCCTTCTCGGTCGTGGCCTTCCTCGGGTTGGCCGGCTTCTACGTCGTCAACCGCGGCGCCTTCATGTGCCATGGCCACAACACGGCCGCGATCCTGCTGTTCGTCGCGATCGTCGCGGTCGTCTTCGTCAGCGCCCGGGGCCTGGCCGCCAAGCAGGCCAAGGAGGACGGCCGACCGGTGCGCGACCACTTCTGGAACCGCTACTTCTGGGGGTTCGTGCTGATGGTCGCCTCGATCGCCGTCATCGCGATCACGGGGCCGTGGCTGGGCTGGCTCGACCACTGGGTGTTCTGGCTCGAGGCCGCCCTGATCGCGCAGTTCGGGACGTTCTGGCTCACCCAGACCTTCGAGCTGTGGCGTGAGCCCCGGCGCGAGGACGCCCCCGTCGCCGGAGCCTGACGGATCCCCCTCTCCTCCGCCTCCTCCGCCGATTCGATGTAAACGCGCCGGGATCTTCCGGCGGGTTTACATCGAATCAGCCGGCACGGCGGCGCGAGAACGTGGAGTATGCCGCGCAGACCTGGTCCATGAAGCGCTCCGAGTCGAGGCGCAGCCCCATCAGCGTCATGCGCAGGACGCGGTCGCCGCCGATGACGAGGGCGTTCTGGCGGAACTGGTCATCGGTCGCGGCGACGCCCCACTGGTGCTGCGAGCCGTCGATCTCGACTACCAACCCGACGTCCTCCCACGCCACATCGAGATAGGCGCGGTGCGCGCCAACGCGTCGGATCGCCTGTCGAGTGGGTTCGGGAAGCCCCCACTCCCGACACATCCTGGCGAAGTCCAGCTCCCCCAGGCTCTGCGCGCCGTCGCAGATGTCGCGCGCGACAGCCGGGATGAATGCACGACGGGTTCGCCCTCGGACGCTTCGGGTGGCTGCCACCATCTGCAGTCCCGTGACGAGGCGCTGCTGTACCGGCATGACCAGCAGCAGAGCTGCCTGTCGGTCGCTGACCGCCCAGTGGGCGGCACGGACCGCCGCGACGGCGGGGGCGGTGCGGGGTACCCCATCGGAGATGACCTCACCCTCGACTCGCCTGATGACCTTGTGCACCACGACGCCCGCGGTGCCATCGCCCGGGTTGTCCGCCCAGGTCGCCGGGGCGCAGGTGGCTGCCAGTCCCTCGAGCATGCGATTGACCGAGGCGACGTTGGCGTTGTGCCGGACCGAAAGGTGGATCCGCTCGTCCCGGTAGCCGACCAGCCCCGCCGCCTGCAGTGCCGTGACACCATCGAGCGCAGCGATGCGGACGCCGACCTCCCAGATCGCCCGCCAGCGAGTGGCCTCCACACCCAGTGTGGAGGTGTGCAGCGCGATTGTCTGGCGACCATGCAGAGCCCACCGACCAGATCTGACCTGTCGCGCCACCGCGTCACGGTCCCAGCCCCGGGCACGCAGCTCGGAGCGAGACATCACTCCGTCGTGCGCGGATCGCCGTAGCTCGGCGACATCCGTCCGCTCGGTCCGGCGGCTGGTCATCGCCCGATGATCGCGAAAGCCGTCGGCTCGGCCCCGAAGTTGTCCACACCCCCGCCGGATCGATGTAAAAACGCCGGGATCCCCCGGCGGGTTTACATCGACTCGAGGAAGAGGCTGCGGGGGCCCGGTGGGCAGCTAGGGGCGGGTCAGGGCGTCCGCGGCGCCGCCGGCGACCCCGAGCGAGACGCCATCCACGTCGACGGCACCGACGCGACCGATACCCGCCACGTCGCCCACGTCGATCGGCAGCGTCTCGAAGAGGTTCTTGCCGAGTCGGCTCGCGTCGGGGAGCTCCAGCGGGTAGGTCCCCGTGAAGCAGGCGGTGCACAGCTGGGTGCCGGGCTGCTCGGTGGCGGCGATCATGCCTTCCTCCGAGATGTAGCCGAGGGAGTCGGCGCCGATCGAGGTGCAGACCTCCTCGACACCGATGCCGGTGGCGATCAGCTCCGCCCGGGTCGCGAAGTCGATGCCGTAGAAGCAGGGCCAGCGCACCGGCGGCGACGAGATGCGCACGTGCACCTCGGCGGCCCCGGCCTCGCGGAGCATCCGCACCAGCGCCCGCTGGGTGTTGCCGCGCACGATCGAGTCGTCGACCACCACGAGTCGCTTGCCCTTGATGACCTCGCGGAGCGGGTTGAGCTTGAGCCGGATGCCGAGCTGGCGGATCGTCTGCGAGGGGGCGATGAAGGTGCGGCCGACGTAGGAGTTCTTCACCAGCCCCTGGCCGTAGGGGATGCCGGACTCCTGCGCGTAGCCGATGGCCGCGGGCGTGCCCGACTCCGGCGTCGGCATGACGAGGTCGGCCTCGACCGGGTGCTCCCGCGCCAGGGTTCGTCCCATCTCGACCCGCGACTCGTGGACGCCACGGCCGTTGATGGTGGTGTCGGGGCGGGCGAGGTAGACGTACTCGAAGACACAGCCCTTGCGGTCGGTCTCGGCGAACCGCTGGGAGCGCAGGCCGTCCTCGTCGATGATGATCAGCTCGCCCGGTTCCACCTCACGGATGAGCGAGGCACCGACGATGTCGAGGGCGGCCGTCTCGGACGCCACCACCCAGCCACGCTCGAGGCGACCGAGCACCAGCGGGCGGATCCCCTGGGGGTCGCGCGCGGCATACAAGGTGTGCTCGTCCATGAACACGAAGCAGAAGGCGCCGCGCAGCTTGGGGAGCAGGTCCAGCGCCGCGGCCTCGAGGGAGCGGTCGGGGTCGTCGGCGAGCAGCGCCGTGACGAGCGCCGTGTCGGTGGTGTTGCCCCGCACGAGCTCGCCACCACCGGTGCCGTAGCCCTCGGCGCGGCGGTCCGACACCAGCTCGCGCAGCTCGGCGGAGTTGATGAGGTTGCCGTTGTGGGCCAGGGCGACCGTGGACTCGGCGTGTCCGCCGAGGGTCGGCTGGGCGTTCTCCCAGGTCGAGCCGCCGGTCGTGGAGTATCGGCAGTGGCCCACGGCGAGGTGCCCGCGCAACGACGCGAGCGACCGCTCGTCGAAGACCTGGGAGACCAGGCCCATGTCCTTGTAGACCAGGATCGAGCGCCCGTCGGAGGTGGCGATGCCCGCCGACTCCTGCCCACGGTGCTGCAGGGCGTAGAGCCCGTAGTAGGTCAGCTTGGCGACGTCCTCGCCGGGAGCCCAGACGCCGAAGACCCCGCAGGCGTCCTGCGGGCCCTTCTCGCCGGGAAGCAGATCATGCGAGAGCCGTCCGTCGCCGCGTGCCACGTGGCTCAGTCTCCCACAGGGAGAAGCCGCGTTGCTCCAGCCATCACGCGCGTTGCTCCAGCCATTCAGTCGCGCCGGTCCAGCAGTACCGCGACGATCGCGGCGAGCAGCCCGACGACGAACGCACCCACGACGCCGAGGAACAGCACCGCGCTCGTCACGCTGTAGTCGTGGCCGTAGGTCGCGGTGTCGTCGCCGAGGTAGGCGACGGCCGATCCGGCGACGAAGCCGAGGATGACGCCCGTCGAGATGAAGGCGACGAAGTTGGGGTATCGGCGGGTCGGCGGCACGTGCTCACGCTACCCGCGACGCACCGGCGCAGACCGCGCAGGGACCCATCCGAAGGAGAGGCGAGTACGAATAGCACCTATGGAACACATCCCACCGTCACCCGGCGCCAAGCGCCAACGCCTCATGTATGCCGTCAGCGGCGTCCTCGCGGCTGCCGCCGGCATGGCGGTGGGTCACCTCGTGGCTGCGTTCGTCAACCCCTCGGCCTCACCGGTGCTCGCCGTCGGTTCCACGGTCATCGACGCCACCCCGACCCCGGTCAAGGAGTGGGCCGTCCAGAACTTCGGCACCGCCGACAAGCCGATCCTGCTCGGCAGCGTCACCCTCGTGGTCGTCGTCGCCGCCGCGGTGATCGGGTTGGTGTCGCGCACCAAACCGAGCCTGGCCAACGTCCTCGTGGTCGGTCTCGCCATGCTCGCCGGCCTGGCCGCCTGGTTCCGCCCCGCCTCCGCACCGTTCGACATCGTGCCTGCACTCGTCACGGCGGCCATCGGAGTGGTGACGCTCACCGGACTGCGCGCGCTGGTCCCCAGCCTGCCCACCCCCGGGGCCGTCACGAGCGACAAGGCGGCGCCCGACAAGGCGACGCCCGAGTCGCCGCTGGACCACACGGCATACGCGAAGGGGGCGGAGGGCGCCCCTGCCCGCCGCAACTTCCTCATCGGTGCCGCCGGGGTCACGGTCGGCGCCGCGGCGCTCGGCGCCCTGGGCCAGAAGCTCGCGGCGCCCGCCACGCTGCCGTCCTCGGTCGCCCTGCCCAAGCCACAGAACACCCTCCCCGCGCTGCCCACCGGTATCGAGGGCAAGGTCAAGGGCATCAGCGCGTTCAGCACGCCGATCAAGGAGTTCTACCGGGTCGACACCGCGCTGGTCATCCCGCGCATCGACGTCGACAACTGGGTCCTGGAGATCGACGGCAAGGTCGACAAGAAGCTCTCGATCACGTTCGCCGAGCTGCTCAAGATGCCGATGATCGAGAAGGACATCACCCTCAACTGCGTCAGCAACGAGGTGGGCGGCCCCTACATCTCCTCCACCCGCTGGTTGGGCGTCCGCGTGCGCGACCTGCTCGAGCAGGCCGGCGTGCAGGACGGCGTCGACCAGATCCTCAGCGAGTCCACCGACGGCATGACGATCTCGACGCCGATCCAGGCGCTGACCGRCGACCGTGACGCCCTGATCGCGGTCGCGATGAACGGCGAGCCGCTGCCTGCCCGCCATGGGTTCCCCGCGCGGATGGTCACCCCCGGCCTCTACGGGTTCGTGGGCGCCACCAAGTGGCTCACCAAGCTCACGGCGACGACGTATGCCGCGGAGCAGGCCTACTGGACCAAGCGCGACTGGGCGATCGACGGCACCGTGAAGACCCAGGCGCGGATCGACACGCCCGCCGGGCTCGCGACCTACAAGCCCGGCAGGGTGGCCATCGGCGGAGTCGCCTGGGCGCAGCGCCGTGGCATCAAGGAGGTCGAGGTGCGGGTCGACAACGGTCCGTGGCAGAAGGCGACGCTGGGGCCCGACGGCGGCACCGACTACTGGCGTCAGTGGTTCTGGGTGTGGGACGCCACGACCGGCCGGCACGACCTGACGGTCCGTGCGACGGACGGCACCGGCGAGGTGCAGACCGAGAAGCGGGCTGACCCGTTCCCGGGTGGCGCGTCCGGCTGGCACTCGATCGTCGTCCTCATCTCCTGACCCCTCCCGCACTTCTGGCCACTGGTGCTCGATGCTGCGCTCTCTGAGCGCGCAGCATGCCGCGTCAGTGGCCAGAAGTCGTTGCGCTACTCGCACTCCTGGCCACGGGTGCTCGATGTTCGCGCTATGAGCGCGCAGCATGCCGCGTCAGTGGCCAGAAGTCGTGGCGCTTTGAGCACGGAATCCGTTGTGTCAGAAAAGGTTTCAATGCGACCAATCCACCTGTGGGGCAGGTCCGAATACCGGGTGTCAGACAGTCCACAACAAGGAGCCACCATCATGCGACTCGCACGCCGCAGCACCATTGCTGCCCTCAGCCTCGCCCTTCCGCTCAGCCTCGCTGCCTGTGGGAACTCCGGTTCCGACACCGCGGCCTCCACCACCTCGTCCGCGCCCAGCTCCAGCTCCAGCTCCTCGAGCACCTCCGAGGACATGACGGCCAAGCCGTTCGGAGCCGGTTGCGCCGCGGTTCCCGCAGACGGCAAGGGCTCGTTCTCCGGCATGGCCACCGACCCGGTCGCCACCGCCGCGAGCAACAACCCCGTCCTGTCGACCCTCGTCACCGCGGTGACCGAGGCCGGCCTCGGCGAGACCCTGAACTCGGCCAAGGACATCACCGTCTTCGCCCCGAGCAACGACGCCTTCGCCGCTGTGCCGAAGGCCACGATGGACGCCGCGATGAAGGACCCGAAGGGTCTGCTGACCAAGGTGCTCACCAACCACGTCGTGCCCGGCAAGCTCACCCCGGAGATGCTGGCCGGCGAGCACAAGACCCTCGGCGGCGGCACCATCAAGGTGACCGGTTCCGGTGAGTCGTTCAAGGTCGGCGAGGCCAACGTGATCTGCGGCAACGTGCAGACCGCGAACGCCACGGTCTACATCATCGACGGCGTTCTTCTCCCCGGCTGAGCTGAATCAGCGATGATGGTGTCCATGGCAGCAACCACCCCAGGTCCCGAACCGATCTGGGGAGGTGCTGCCGTGGGCACCGACCTCGCCGGCCTGTTGCGGGCCAGCGCCCTCGGTGACGAGGCAGCGTTCGCCCGGCTCTACGACGCAGTGTCCGCCCGGATCTACGGGTTGGTGCTCCGCGTGGTGCGAGACCCGGCGCAGTCCCAGGAAGTGGCCCAGGAAGCCTTGCTCGACATCTGGCGCACCAGCGCCCGGTTCGACCCCTCGCGAGGAAGCGCGGTCAGCTGGATGCTCACCATCGCCCATCGCAAGGCGGTCGACCGGGTGCGGTCGGCGCAGGCGTCGACAGACCGTGAGCACACCTACGGCTCACGCAACCAGGAGCGCACCTACGACGAGACGGCCGAGACGGTCGACCGTCGCCTGGACGCCCAACGCGTACGCAATGCCCTGGACTCGCTCACCGACACCCAGCGCAGCGCAGTCGAACTTGCCTACCTCGGCGGTTACACCCACACCGAGGTGGCCTCCCTCCTGGACGTGCCCCTCGGCACGGCCAAGACCCGAATACGAGACGGATTGATCCGCCTGAGAGACACCTTGGGGGTGCAGTCATGAGTGCCGACATCCACGGATTGGTCGGCGCCTATGCAGTCGATGCGATCGACGAGCAGGAGCGCAGCGCCTTCGAGCTGCACCTCGTCGAGTGCCCCGAGTGCCAGGCGGAAGTGGTCAGCCTGCGTGAAGCGGCAGCACAGCTGTCGTTGATGAGCGAGACGGCGCCTCCGTCGTCGATGCGCGACGCAGTGCTCGCCGGCATCCGGACGGTCCGCCCACTGCCCCCTCTGGAGGCGCAGTCCCGTGGCCAGGTCGCCTCTGGACCCGTTGCCGACGACTCGCCCACAGCTGATGCGCCGCCCCGGCCCGAGACCACCGTGCTGCACTTCCGCCCGCGTCGTCGCGTGACCACCTGGCTCGCGACCGCCGCAGCGGCTGCGGCCCTGCTCATCGGAGGAATCACCTGGAGTCCGTGGGACGACAGCTCCAGCGGCCAGGTGACCGCCTCGCAGGTGCTGCAGGCCAAGGACGCCCAGCGGTTCGAGCGGACCATCGGCGGGGCCAAGGCCACGATCGTGCGGAGCGCCTCCTTGGGCACCGCGGTCATCGTGGCGGACAACATGCCTGCCGCGCCGGACGGCAAGGACTTCCAGCTCTGGCTCAACCAGCCCAACAAGGGGATGGTCAGCGCAGGACTCATGCCTCACGGCACGGCTCCCACGGTGACGATGGTGCTCAGTGGTGACGCCGCCACGGCCACGGCCGCAGGCATCACCATGGAACCAGCGGGCGGCTCGGCCGCACCGACGTCAGCGCCGCTCGCCCTGTTCGCCTTCTCCTGACCGATCCCCGACTTCTGGCCACCCATGCCGCACCGAAAGGCCATCGGCCGGTCAGGTGCGGGATGGGTGGCCAGAAGTGCGAAAGGAGAGCGTGGCCTACCCGAGGCTGGCTACCCGAGGGACGGCCTAGCTGAGGCCGGCCTCACCTGAGGCCGGCCTACCTGAGGGACGGCAGCAGTCCGGCGACCTGCTCCAGGACGGCTTGACTGCCCGCGTAGACGCCCTCGGCCCGCGGCCAGTGCGTCACCGCGTCGGTGAACCCGAGCTCGCCGGCACGTCCCACCATCTCGGTGAACAGCTCGACGCTCTCGAGCGAGAAGCGCGGCGCCCCGTCGAGCGAGAGGTACCGGTCGAGCGGGACCCGACGTCCGGCAGCACCTTCGGCGTCGTCGAGCTTCGCGCTCAGCTCGGCGATCCCGGTCCACCACTGGTCGAGGGTCTCGCCCCCCTTGCCATAGGTCACCCACCCCTGGCCGTGGGCTGCAGCGAGCCGCAGCGAACGCGGGCCGTTGGCGGCGATCACGAAGGGCACCCGCGGCTGCTGGACCGAGCCGGGCAGGGTCCGCGCGTCGACGGTCCGGAAGTGACTGCCGTCGTGCGTGACGTGGTCCTCACGGAACAGCCGATCGAGCACGTCGACGAACTCGTGGAACCGGTCGACCCTCTCCTTGAGGGGTCGCTCCTCGCCGAGGATCGCGGCATCGAGGTCCCCACCCGTACCCAGCCCACAGATCAGCCGACCGTTCGAAATGTCTTCCAGCGCAAGCAGATCCCGCAGGAACACATAGGGGTGGCGGTAGTTGGGCGAGCTCACGAACGTCCCCAGCCTGATCGTCGACGTCGCCATCGCAGCGGCCGTCAACGTCGGCAGGGCACCGAACCACGTCGAGTCCTGCAGCCCCGCCCAGACCAGGTGGTCGTAGGTCCAGGCGTGGTCGAAGCCGTACTCCTCGGCCCGCCGCCACAGCGGCTCGGCCTCGGACCAGCGGTGCTCCGGGAGGATGGTGATGCCAAAGCGCATGCAGCGAGGGTATGCCGCGTGCTGACCGCCGCGCGCATCCGCACCGTCGTGCCCACCGCACCGGCACTCATCCCAGCGGGAGCCGGTAGACCAGGTCGAGGTCGTGTGCCGAGATCCACACGGCCGACTTGTCGGCAGCAACGCTCCCGCTGCCGCCCCGGGGGCCGTACCTCGCCACGACCGCGTTGGTCGCAGGGTCGATCTTCGCGACGAGCGCGTCAGTGACCCGCGCCCAGATGAAGCCGCCACCCACGGCGAGGTCGCCACCATCGACGGCACCGCTGTCGACCTTGATCGTCGCCGTCACCGCGTTGGTGGCGGGGTCGACGCGGGAGACCGTGCCATCGAGGTTGTTCTGTACCCAGACAGCGCCCTCACCCACGGCGAAGAAGCGTGCACCGGCGCCCACCTGCACCGTGGCCACGGTCTTCTGCGTGCGTGGGTCGAGCCGGAGGAGCTCGCCCCGGCTCGGGTCCGTGAGCCACAGTCCACCGAGTCCGGCCCTCGCGGCCACCACGGTGTCGGGAATCCTTGTCTGCGCCGTGACCTTGTTGGTCCGCGGGTCGATCCGCACCAGCTGGCGGGTCGGGGCGTTCCCGACGACCCAGACGCCGCCCTCGGCGCTGGCGACAGATCCCTCCTGCTCGATCGTCAGGCCGGGCAGCGGTATGCGGGCCACGACCTTGCCGGTGGCGGGATCGATGCGCAGCAGGGACGACGGGGTCGAACAGATGCCCACCCAGAGCGCGCCGAAACCGACGTCCATGGCCGTGCAGGTCTCGCCGTCGACCGGTACACCCAACAGCGGCTTGCCGGTGACGCCGTCGAGCTGCTGGACGACTCCCGAAGCCAGGGTGGTCCACGGCCGTCCGTCGACCACCTGCACCCAGTCCGCGTCCTTCACGACGAGAGCCGACCCGCCGGCCTCGAGGACGTCGGTGACGGGTGGCCACCCCGGAGTCGTGGGCACCGATGCGGTGGCGGGGGGCGCCGTCGAGGGCTGAGCGCGTGGCGGCGGGTCGGCCCCTCCTCCTGCACAGCCCGACCCCACGAGTCCGCAGAGGGCGACGAGCGCCCCCCAGACGGCGATGACGCCGCGACCTCGATCTCTCCCGATCGACATGGAGTCCTCCCTCGACTCATGAAGAGTGCCCGACCACACCACGATGACGGGCACTGTGCTGCGCGACGTCCGACCAGCGGCGTAGTTCCTGGGTGACGCGCCAGGCGCGCGCCGTTCCCGCAGGGGTGACCACGCGGCATACCGACGCCTTGGAGCGTGGCAGGCTGGCAGCCATGAAGGCCACGATCCTGAACGCGCCCCGCGACATCCGTGTCGAAGAGGTCCCCGACCCCCGCATCGCCAAGCCCACCGACGCGCTGGTGCGGGTCACTGCGGCCTGCGTGTGCGGCAGCGACCTGTGGCCGTACCGCGGGATCAACGCGGTGACCGAGCCGACGCGCATCGGCCACGAGTTCGTCGGCATCGTGGAGGAGGTCGGCGGCGACGTCCGCAGCGTGCGCGCCGGCGACTTCGTCATCGCGCCCTTCATGTACTCCGACAACACGTGTCCGCACTGCCGCGTCGGGATCCAGTCGCGCTGCGACCACGGCGGCTTCTGGGGCGGTCCCGACCGCGACGGCATCATGGCCGACGGCGGGCAGGGCGAGTACGTCCGCATCCCGCTCGCCGACGGCACCCTGGTCGCCACCCGAGAGGTGCCGGGCGACGACCTGGTCCCGAGCCTGCTCAGCCTGTCGGACGTGATGGGCACCGGCTGGCACGCCGCCGTCGCGGCCCAGGTGCAGGAGGGTGACACGGTCGTGGTCGTCGGTGACGGTGCGGTCGGCCTGAGCGGCGTCCTCGCCGCGGCGCGGATGGGCGCCGAGCGCATCATCGCGATGTCCCGCCACGAGTCCCGCCAGCGGATCGCGCGCGAGTTCGGCGCCACCGACGTGGTCGAGGTCCGTGGCGACGAGGCCGTCGCGGCGGTCAAGGAGCTGACCGACGGGGTGGGCGCGGACGCCGTGCTGGAGTGCGTCGGCACCAACGAGTCGATGTCGACGGCGATCGCTGCCGCGCGACCAGGGGCCACGGTCGGCTATGTGGGCGTGCCGCACGGGATCGAGTACCCCGTGCGGGACATGTTCGCGCGCAACGTCGGGATCGCCGGCGGGATCGCGCCGGCTCGCCAGTACCTCCCCCAGCTGCGTGACGACGTGCTGTCGGGGGCGATCAACCCCGGCCTCGTCTTCGACCTCGAGGTCCCGCTGGCCGAGGTAGCCGAGGCTTATGCCGCCATGGACGAGCGTCGGGCCGTCAAGTCCCTGATCCGTCCCTGACGCCGGCCGGAGTTCTGACGCGATGCAGGAGTTCCGCTTCGAGGTCGACGAACACGGCGGGAGCACCGTCCTCGTCGACGGCTACCCGCAGTCCTACGTCAGCCTGGGCGACCCCGAGCTCCTCGTCTTCGGCTACATCCAGCACCTGGCCGCCGTGCTCGACTCCCTGCCCGAGGGCCCCGTGGCGGTGACGCATGTCGGTGGCGCTGCGATGACGTTGCCGCGCTACGTCCACCACACCCGACCGGGCTCACCGCAGATCGTCCTCGAACCCGACGCGGCGCTCACCGAGGAGGTGCGGCGCGAGCTTCCCCTGCCGCGCGGGCACCGCATCCGGGTGCGTCCGCAGCGCGGTCGGGAGGGGGTGGCGGCCCTGAAGGACTCCAGTGCGGATGCGATCGTCGTCGATGCGTATGCCGACAGCCAGGTGCCTGCCGACCTCACCAGCTCGGAGTGGTTCGCCGACGTCGCGAGGGTGTTGCGTCCCGGTGGGGTCCTCGTCATGAACACCGCCGACGAGCCGGACCACCGGCACGTGGCCCGCGTCCACGCCGGTCTCGGACGCCACCTGCCGCACACCGCCGCGATCGCGCAGGTCGACATCTGGAAGCGGCGCCGGTTCGGCAACCTCGTGCTGGTCGGCTCCCGCCTTCCGCTGCCGATGGGCTCGATCGTGCGCAGCGTGGCGAAGGGCGCCTTCCCCAGCACCGTCCGTGAGGGTGCCGCGCTCACCCGGGCCCTGGGCTCGGGACGGCCGTTCACCGACGCCGATGCGGTTCCGACGCCCCCACCACCGACTCCTCCCGACGCGTGGCGGATCCGCTGAGCCAGCCGCGCCGTCGCTGCCCCGCCTGACACCTGCTGGATGCCGAGTGCGCGGTGACCGTCGAGCACCGATGATGGGTCGGTGCCGACCCTGACGCTGCCTCCGCCCCGCACGCCCGATCCGCGTGACGCGCCGACGCTCCGCTGGGGGATCCTGGCGCCGGGAGGCATCGCTCGTGCCTTCGCCAGCGCGCTTCAGGCCCGCACCGGCCAGCACCTCCAGGCGGTGGCGTCCCGCAGCCTGCCCCGCGCGCAGGACTTCGCCGCCGACTTCGGCATCGACACGGCCCACGGGTCCTATGCCGACCTGGTCTCCGACCCTGAGGTCGACGTCGTCTACGTCGCCTCGCCGCACTCGGAGCACCGCACCCAGGCGCTGCTGGCTGCCGGTGCCGGCAAGCCCGTGCTCGTCGAGAAGGCCTTCGCCCGCAACTCGACCGAGGCCCGCGACATCGTCGAATCAGCAGGCGCTGCAGGGGTTTTCGCCATGGAGGCGATGTGGACACGCTTCCTGCCCCACATCGACGTCGTGCGTCGCTGCCTCGAGGACGGGCTGCTCGGTGAGATCCACACCGTGCACGCCGACCACGGCCAGGCGCTGTATCCCGACGGCCCGCAACGCCTCGCCGACCCCGCCCTCGCCGGCGGAGCCATGCTCGACCTCGGGATCTATCCGGTGTCGTTCGCCCACTTCGTGCTGGGGGACTTCGTCGACGTGACCGCGACAGGGGTGCTCACCGACACCGGCGTTGACGCGCAGGCCGCCATCGGCGTCACGAGCGGCACCGGAGCGATGGGCGTCCTCGGCACCACGATGGTGACCAGGACCCCGACGACCGCGGCGGTCTGCGGCACGCAGGCCCGGTTGGAGATCAGCGGCCCGTTCTACGGGCCGCAGGCGGTGGTCAGGCTCGTGGCGAACGACGACACCGAGCTCGACCGCTACGTCAACGAGGACACCGAGCACGGGCTGCAGTTCGAGGCCGTCGAGGTGGCGCGTCGGGTCACCGCAGGCGAGGTGGAGTCGCCCCTGATGCCACACGCCGAGACCCTGAGGATCATGGACGCGCTCGACGACATCCGCGCCCAGATCGGGGTGCGCTACCCGGGCGAGTGATCCGGGCGAGTGATCCGGGCGGACCCGCTCTGCTCGACCCCGCGACAATCCGTGCCGGTGGTGACACTGATCGTCGCCGCCGAGGAACGACGCAGACGATCCGTGCCACCTACGCCACAGAGGAACGTGCCCGGGGTTGGCGCAGCTCTCAAGGCATCCAGTCAGACAAGCGGCAGGTATGCCGTGAGGTCGGCACGGTGGCCGCTCACCCGGAGGGTGCCTGCCTCCCAGGCGCCGTCCCAGCTCAGCGCACCGGTCGCGACGGCCAACCAGGTCTGCGCATCGGTCTCCACGACGTTGGGCGGGGTGCCGCGGGTGTGCGTGGTCCCCGCGATGCACTGCACCGCCCCGAACGGCGGCACCCGCACCTCGACGCTTCGCCCGGGCGCGACGACGGACAGCTCCTCCAGCGTGTAGCGCACCGCGGTTGCGAGGTCCTCCCGCGACGTCGACTGCCCCGCGGCCTGCCACGCCACCACGGCGGCGCGGCCGTCGAGGACGGGAACTCGGCGGCGCGGCGGCATACCGGCATCGTCGCACGAGGTTCCCGGGTGCCCGCAGTCGCATGGATATGGCCGTTCGGCGGGCGAAGATGAGTACTTCTACCCATCGACGCCGTCAGAGGTCGGACGTACTGTTCCTTGCGGGGACACACAGGGGAACGAACGGCCCGGACGCGTTGGGGGACGCGACCGGGCCGCTCGCGCGTCCCGGTTCGATGTGTTCGCGCCGGTGTTCACCGGCGTGTTCACATCGAACGGAGAGCGAGCTGTCAGCCGCCGAACACTGCTCGCAGGGTGCCTGTGTGCGCCTCGCGCAGGTCGGCCAGCGCCACCTCGAACTGGCCCTGGACGTCGAGGCCGTCGGTCTCGACGTCGACGACACCGATCCGGGCGTGCACCTGCCCACGGGCGGTGCACATGTCGGTGAACCGCACCTCCTCCGAGCGCGGCACCGAGACGATGACGCGGGCGGTGGACTCGCTGTAGAGCGCGGTGAACGGGTCGATTCCGTCGCGCTCGCAGACCTCGTCGAGCCAGATCCGGGCGCCGACGCCGTAGCGCATGGTCGCCTCGGCGAGGGCGATCGCCAGGCCTCCGTCGGACAGGTCGTGCGCCGCGTCGACGAGGCCGTCACGGCTGGCGTTGACGAGGATCTCCCCGAGCAGCTGCTCCGCCGCGAGGTCGACGCGCGGCGGCAGCCCACCGAGGTGCCCGTGCACGACGTGGGCCCACTCGCCGCCGGAGAGCTCGTTGCGCGTGGCGCCCAGCAGGTAGATGACCTGGCCGGCCGTCTTCCAGCCCGACGGGGTGCGTCGCGACACGTCGTCCATGACGCCGAGCACGCCGATCACCGGAGTCGGGTGGATCGCGACGTCGCCGGTCTGGTTGTAGAAGGAGACGTTGCCGCCCGTGACGGGGATGCCGAGCGTCTTGCAGCCCTCGGCGATGCCCTTGACGGCCTCGCGGAACTGCCACATCACGCCCGGGTCCTCCGGCGAGCCGAAGTTGAGGCAGTCGGTCACGGCGAGCGGGGTCGCCCCCGCCGTCGCGACGTTGCGGTAGGACTCCGCGAGCGCCAGCTGCGCCCCGGCATAGGGGTCGAGCTTGGCGAACCGGCCGTTGCAGTCGGTCGAGACGGCGACGCCGCGACCGGTCTCCTCGTCGACCCGCACCACACCGGCGTCGTCGGGCATCGCGAGTGCGGTGTTGCCCAGGACGTAGCGGTCGTACTGGTCGGTGACCCAGGACTTGTCGCACAGGTTCGGGGAGGCCAGCAGGGTGAGCAGGTCGGACTTGAGCCCGAGGCCGTCGACGGGACGTCCCAGGGTCTCGGTGCCGTTGGCCTGCAGGTCATCGAGGTATGCCGGCCGCTCCAGCGGGCGGTGGTAGGTCGGCCCTTCGTGGGCCACCGACCGCGGCGGCACGTCGACGATGACCTCGCCGTGCCAGGTGATGACCAGGTGCTCGCCGTCGGTGACCTCGCCGAGGACCGTGGCCTCGACGTCCCAGCGGTCGGTGATCGCCATGAACTCGTCGAGATGCTCAGGTGCCACGACCGCCATCATGCGTTCCTGGCTCTCCGACATGAGGATCTCCTCGGGCCGGAGCGAGGCGTCGCGCAGCGGCACGCGGTCGAGCTCGATCTGCATGCCACCGTCACCGTTGGACGCGAGCTCGCTGGTCGCGCAGGAGAGTCCCGCACCGCCGAGGTCCTGGATGCCGTCGACGACGTGCGCGGCATACAGGTCGAGGCAGCACTCGATGAGCACCTTCTCGGCGAACGGGTCGCCCACCTGCACCGCGGGTCGCTTGGTCGGGCCGCCCTCGTCGAACGTCTCGGACGCGAGCACCGAGACGCCGCCGATGCCGTCGCCCCCGGTCTTGGCGCCGAACAGGATCACCTTGTTGCCGACGCCGGAGGCCTTGGCGAGGTGGATGTCCTCGATGCGCATGGCGCCGACGCAGAGGGCGTTGACGAGGGGGTTGCCCTGGTAGCAGTCGTCGAAGACGACCTCGCCACCGATGTTGGGCAGGCCGATGCAGTTGCCGTAGCCGCCGACGCCCGCCACGACGCCGGGCAGCACGCGCTGGGTGTCGGGGTGGTTGAGGTTGCCGAAGCGCAGCGGGTCCATGATCGCGATCGGGCGGGCACCCATCGACATGATGTCGCGGATGATGCCGCCCACCCCGGTGGCAGCGCCCTGGTAGGGCTCGACGTAGGACGGGTGGTTGTGCGACTCGACCTTGAAGGTCACCGCCCAGCCGTCGCCGATGTCGACGACGCCGGCGTTCTCGCCGATGCCGACGAGCAGCTTCTCGCGCATCTCGTCGGTGGTGTTCTCACCCCAGAGGGAGAAGTGCACCTTGGACGACTTGTAGGAGCAGTGCTCGCTCCACATCACCGAGTACATCGCGAGCTCGGCGCTGGTGGGGCGGCGGCCGACGATCTCGCGGATGCTGGCGTACTCGTCCTCCTTGAGGCCGAGCTCGGCCCACGGCTGGTCCACCTCAGGGGTGTCGGCCGCGTGGGAGACGGTGTCGAGCGTGGGCTTGTGGAGCTGCGTGGTCGAGGGGTGTGCGGTCATGCGCTGGCCATTGCCTTCAGGACGGAGGTGAAGAACGGGAGCCCGTCGGTCGAGGGGCCGTAGCCCTCCTCGATGGCGTGCTCGGGGTGGGGCATGAGGCCCACGATGTTGCCGCGGTCGTTGGTGATGCCCGCGATCTTGCGGTACGAGCCGTTGGGGTTGTCACCGGCATACCGGAAGACGACGCGGCCCTCACCCTCGAGCCGGTCGAGCGTCGGCTCGTCGGCGACGAAACCGCCCTCACCGTTCTTGAGGACAATGGTGATCTCCTGGCCGGCCTCGAAGTCCGCGGTCCACGCCGTCTGGTTGTTCTCGACGACGAGTCGCTGGTCGACGCAGTTGAACTTGCGGTGGTCGTTGCGGATCAGCGCGCCGGGCAGGAGGTGCGACTCGCACAGCACCTGGAAGCCGTTGCAGATCCCGATGACCGGCAGTCCGCCCTGGGCCGCGGGGATGAGCGCGTCCATGACGGGCGCGAAGCGGGCGATCGCCCCGCACCGCAGGTAGTCGCCGTAGGAGAACCCGCCGGGCAGGACCACCGCATCGACGCCCTTGAGGTCGGCGTCGCCGTGCCAGAGGGTGACCGCCTCGGCGCCGACGGCGCGGACGGCGCGGGCTGCGTCGCGGTCGTCGAGCGACCCCGGAAACGTGACGACCCCGACCTTCACTGGTCGGGGTCCTGCGCGCGGACCTGCTCGGCGCCCTGCTCCGCCCGGACGGAGACGACGTCCTCGATCACGGGGTTGGACAGCAGCTTCTCGGCTGCCTCCGCGGCGGCGGCGAGGTGCTCGTGGGTGACCTCGCCGTCCACGGTGAGGACGAAACGCTTGCCCTGCCTCACCTCCGTGAACTGCTCGAAGCCGAGCCGGGGAAGGGCCCCGCCGACGGCTTGACCCTGGGGGTCGAGGATCTCTGGCTTCAGCATGACGTCAATGACGACGTGGCCCATTCGGGGGTCTCCTGGGAACAGCTCGGTGGCGCGGGAAGGAAGCGGCTGCAGTCTATCCGCGCCGCAGCAGTGGGTATGCCGCGCGGTCACCTCCCGGACGGCGGGTCGGCGTCCGGGAGGGACCTTTTCAGGCGTTCGGGCGCGCGGGACACTCTGGTCATGTCGATGGCCTCGTGGTCGACCAGGATGGGCGCGTGGATGTACCGCCGGCTGGACGGTCGCGCCATGGGCGGGACGAAGGATGCCCCGGTGGTCATGCTGACCACGCCCGGACGCCGCACCGGACTGCCACGCTCCACCTGCGTGAGGGCGATCCCGCGGCCCGAGGGCTACCTGGTGTGGGGCAGCGCTTCCGGCAGCCCGAGGGACCCCGACTGGTTCCGGAACCTGCGGGTGGCGGGCGCGACCGACCTGCAGGTGCGTGCCGAACACATCCGCGCATCAGCTCGCGAGCTCGACGCCGAGGAGCGCGAGCAGGCGTGGAACGACGTCATCCTGGCCCGGCTCCCGGGAGTCGCGAAGTACGCCCGCAAGGCGGGGCGGACCATCCCCGTGGCCGTGCTCACGCCTGAGGGCTGATCCCCCGGGCGGGCGGGTCCGGTCCACCGTGCGGTCGTGCGCGGCCGAGGGCGTGTCGGCCCGGAGGCCGGCCCTTGGGCGTATCCCTGTCAGCTGGCCGCGAAGGGGCGTCCGGTGAGGCGTTCGTAGGCCTCGACGTACTTGGCGCGGGTGCGCTCCACGACGTCGTCGGGCAGCGTGGGCGGGGCCTCGCCGGAGGCCTTGTCCCAGCCGCTGGCCGGGGAGATCAGCCACTCGCGCACGAACTCCTTGTCGAACGACGGCTGGGTGTGTCCGGGCTCCCACTGGTCGGCGGGCCAGAACCTCGACGAGTCCGGCGTCAGCACCTCGTCGGCCAGCACCAAGGTGTCGCCCTCGAGCCCGAACTCGACCTTGGTGTCGGCGATGAGGATGCCGCGATCGGCCGCGATCTCGTTGCCCCGCTTGAGGATCGCCACCGTCAGGTCCCTGGCCCGCGCGGCCAGGTCGGCACCCAGCTCACGCTCCACGGCGGCATACGGCATGGGTTGGTCGTGCTCCCCCACCGGCGCCTTGGTGGAGGGCGTGAACACCGGCTCGGGGAGCCGCGAACCGTCGACCAGACCAAGGGGCAGGGCCACGCCGCTGACGTGCCCGTCGGTGACGTACTCGCGAAGGCCACCACCGGTGAGGTAGGCCCGCGCGACGCACTCGACGGGGAGCATCTCCAGCCGCCTGACCAGGACCGCCCGACCAGCCACCTCCGCCGGGACGTCGGTCGAGAGCACGTGGTTGGGCACCACGTCGGCCAGCTGCTCGAACCACCACAGCGACAGCTGGGTCAGCACCGCACCCTTGTCAGGGATGGGGCTGTCGAGGATGAAGTCGAAGGCCGAGAGACGGTCGCTGGCCACGAGCAGGAGCTGGTCGTCGCGCGGCGTGCCGGACTCGTCCAGCGGCGCATAGAGGTCGCGGACCTTGCCCGAGTACACGTGGGCGTAGCCGGGGAGGGCGAGGGGCGCGGGCGCCGGATCGGTCGGGTCGGCGTGGGAGGACGTCATGGCCGACATCCTTCCACCCCACTTCTGGCCGCCCATGGCGCACGAAGCCCGCCGAATCCGGCCGGTGTGCCGCACTGGTGGCCAGAAGTGGGAGTTCTCGCTCAGCCGACGTGCAGCTCGTTGCGCTGGGCCGCGAGCGCGATGTCGGTGCGGTGGTGCGAGCCCTCGAGCTCGATGTGGTCGACGGCTTCGTAGACGCGTTCGCGTGCCTGGGTGAGGCTCTCGCCGAGCGCGACCACGGACAGCACCCGCCCGCCCGCGGACACCAGCACACCGTCCTGGTCGCGGGCAGTGCCCGCATGGAGCACGTATGCCGCGGGCACGTCAGCCGCGTCCTCCACGCCCGTGACAGGGTCGCCCGTCCGAGGGGTGTCCGGGTAGTTGTGGGAAGCCACCACGACCGTGATGGCATGCTGCTCCGACCACTTCAGGGGGCCGACGCGGTCGAGCTGACCGGTGGCCGCAGCCTTCAGCAGCCCCCCGAGCGGAGTCTGGAGCCGAGCCAGCACGACCTGCGTCTCGGGGTCGCCGAACCTGGCGTTGAACTCGATGACCCTCGGGCCGCGCGAGGTGATCGCCACCCCGATGTAGAGGACACCCACGAAGGGCGTGCCGCGGCGGGCCATCTCGTCGACGGTCGGCTGGGCCACGCGGCTGACCAGTTCGTCGACCATCGTGGGCGGCGCCCAGTCGAGCGGCGAGTAGGCGCCCATCCCACCGGTGTTCGGGCCCTGGTCGTCGTCACCGACCCGCTTGAAGTCCTGAGCCGGGGCGAGGGGGACGACGGTGCTGCCGTCGCAGAGGCAGAACAGCGACACCTCGGGGCCGTCGAGGAACTCCTCGATGACCACGGTGCCGCCCTCCTTGGCCAGACAGAGCTGCGCATGGGCCAGCGCCTGGTCGCGGTCGTCCGTGACGACCACGCCCTTGCCGGCGGCCAACCCGTCGTCCTTGACGACGTGGGGTGCGCCCAGTGCGTCGAGGGCGTCGGCGACCTCGTCGAGGGTGCTGCAGACCCGCGCCAGGGCCGTGGGCACGTCGGCCGCCGCCATGACTTCCTTGGCGAAGGACTTGCTGCCCTCCAGACGTGCCGCCTCGGCAGAGGGCCCGAACACCGCCAAGCCCTCCTCGCGAACGACATCGGCGACCCCTGCCACGAGCGGCGCTTCCGGTCCGATCACGACCAGGTCGACGGTATGCCGCCGGGCCAGCTCCACGATTCCCTCGCCGTCGAGCACCCCACCCGGGAGTGCCTCGCAGAGGGCGATGGCGTCCATGCCGGGGTTCCCGGGGGCGACGATCACCGCATCCACGTCCGGGTCGGCCCCCAGGGACTTGACGAGGGCGTGTTCGCGGGCGCCGGAACCGATGACGAGTACCTTCACGGGCCCCAGCGTAGAGAGTCCGCCGGGCGACGCCGAGAGGGGACGCGCGACCCGCCGCCGAACGACCAGGGTCGCCGGGACGGCGACCTGGCTGAGCACGACGCAGGCACTGCGATGGCGAGGGTGGTCGTCGCGCGGCATACGGGAAGGGCCGGACATGAGTGCGCGGCGTCCCGGGGAGGCAGGGGGGACATCTCCCGGGGACGCCGCGCAGCCGACGTGCGGTCGCCTGGCGGGGGAACCTGCAACCATGCACGTGGGTCGACGCTGTCGACTGAATCAACTGTGGACCATGGTTGGCCTAGAGGTAAAGCCCAGACGTGGCGGACTTGCGTCATTGACGGAATCTCGCCAGAAGACGAGCATGTGCCCATGGTCGTCGAGAGCCAGTCAGCGGGGGCCCTGGCCGGGAGTGACCAGACGACGCGCCAGACGAGGGACCACCCGACGGACCCCACGACGGAGCCCACGACGGAGCCCACGACGGAGCCGTCGATCGACGAGAACGTGCTGGCGAGCAGGCTCGACCTCGCCGCCGACGACGACGAGGCCGAAGGAGCGGTCACCCGTGTCTTCCTGGCCGCTCTGCAACATCCGGACCCGACCAGGACCCTGCTGATCGCCCAGGGCATGAAGGCCCCGTTGATCGACCACTCGCTCGAGGTGCTGGCCAGTCGCGGGCTGATCCGTGTCCACCCTGGCGACCGGATCGAGGTGATTCCGCCGGACATCTCCCTGCCTGCCCTCGCCCTCGACTACGAGCGTCGGGCGCGCGAAACCCGCTCTGCCGCACACGAGCTCGCGCAAGTGTTCTTCCAGGCGAGGTCGGCCTCCCGCACCCCCGACGTGGGCACCGTGCGGATCCTGCACTCCCTGGACGAGATCGCGGCGGTCACCGCGGAAGCCGTGGCTGCCGGCACCCGGCAGATCCGCAGCTTCCGGTCCCTGTCGCCGCGCACCCGGGCGATCTTCGCCAGCCCGCTGCACAGCCACGAGGAGCCCACTCGCGGCGTGAGCGGCAACCAGCTCGACTACACGACGGTGTACGACACGGAGGTCCTGGAGATCGACGGTGCGCTGGAGATCCTCGAGGCCCGCGAGCGCGGTGGCGAACGGTTCCGCCTGACGTCCTCGGTGCCGTTCTCCGCCGTGATCGTCGACGAGGCCGCGGCGATCGTCGACGTGAGTGCCTTCGACCCCTCGGGCTTCGGATCGGCGCTCATCCGGGCCCGATCGATGGTGCTGGCCCTGATCGCCCTGTCCGACCACCTGTGGGACCTCGGCTCACCGCTCGGCGTCGGCGGGATGGCCACCGAACGGCGCGACCAGATGATCCTTGCCCTCCTCGCAGCGGGGGCTCCCGATGCGACGATCGCGCGCCAGGCCGGGGTGTCCCAGCGCACGGTCGAGCGCCGGGTCCGGGCACTGATGGACCAGCTCGGCGCCGGGACCCGGTTCCAGGCCGGCGTCCAGGCTGCCCGCCGCGGGATGATCTAGCCCTCGCCACCTGCTGAACTGGTGCACGGCGGTGCCCCTCGTGCTCGCTAGACTCGTGCGTTCTCCCCCGGGGGGCACCAAGTCGCACGACACCAAGCCGCACAACCAGGAAGCGTTGCAACGTGACGGGATCGGACCACTCGAGCGCCAAGGCGTCCAGCGCCGAGGTCGCCCGTGAGATCGCCATAGAGCAGGCCCACGTCGACCTGGTCTATGCCGAGCTCCTCAAGGCCCAGGCCCGGGCCGGCCTGGTCGAGGCCGATGGTCTCGCCCGCGGCCGCACCGACCGCACCGGCGACGTCCGCGACGAGGAGCTGACGGGGCTGTTCGAACGCGACGCCCTGGTGTTCAACGCGGCCCGGCGCCGGTCCACCCTCGACACCCAGTACGAAGGCCTGGTCTTCGGACGGCTCGATCTCGACCACGCCCTGGCCCACGAGGACAAGGACCCCGACCGCGAGACGCGCTACATCGGTCGCCTCGGAGTCCGGGACGACGACTACGAGCCGCTCGTCATCGACTGGCGCGCACCCGCGGCCGCCGCCTTCTACCGCGCCACACCTGTCGAACCCATGGACGTGCTGCGCCGCCGGGTGCTGCGCTGCAAGGGTCCGGACGTCGTCGGCGTCGAGGACGACCTCATGGTCACCGACGCCCCCGACGACCTCGTGGTCGTCGGCGACGGCGCGCTCCTCGCAGCCCTGACTCGCAGTCGTGGCGCCCAGATGCGCGACATCGTCGCCACGATCCAGCGCCACCAGGACGAGGCGATCCGGGCCTCGGCCCGCGGCGTCACCGAGATCACCGGCGGCCCCGGCACCGGCAAGACCGTCGTCGCCCTGCACCGCGCCGCCTACCTGCTCTACTCCGACCGCCGTCGGTTCGAGGCCGGCGGCATCCTGGTCGTGGGCCCGTCGTCCGCGTACACGGCATACATCGAACGCGTGCTGCCCTCGCTCGGCGAGGAGTCGGTGACGCTGCGTTCGCTCGGCGACGTCGTCGACGGCGTCACCGCGACCCGGCTGGACACCCCCGAGGTGGCCGCCATCAAGGGGTCGCTGCGCATCCGGCGACTGCTCGCACGCGCCTCCTCGGACGCACCGCCGGACGCGCCCCAGACGTTCCGCGCGTTCGTCAACGGCAAGGCGGTCCGGGTCGATGCACCCGCGCTCGACCGGATCCGCGCCCAGGTGCTGCGCAACCACCAGCGCAACCTGTCGGCCAAGGCAGTCCAGAGCGCGCTCGCCGAGGCTGCCTGGGCGAGCGTCCGGGACGGCGACCGGGCCGAGTTCATGGACCGGTTCGAGGACCACCTCGAGGTGGACGCCTTCCTCGCCGCCTGGTGGCCGCAGGTTGACCCCCGTGACGTGCTCCTCTGGCTGGCCGACCCCGAGCGCGCCCGCCAGCACGGCACCGGCGTCCTGTCGCCGCACGAGTGCGACCTGTTCGCCGCCTCGATGCGGCACGCGCTGGAGGTCGGCACCTGGTCGGCCGCCGACGCCGCCCTCGTCGACGACCTCGCCGCCCGGCTCGGTCCGGTCCAGGACGGCCCGGCCGAGGAGCGCGGGTTCTACGAGATCGAGGAGTTCGAGGACGTCTCGCAGTTCGGCGTCGCCGAGGTGCGGGCCGGCCTGGACTCCCGCGCCGTCGGCAGCAAGTCGTCACGCACGGCCCTGACCGACCCGCGTGAGCTGCTCCTCCAGGGGCGCATCGAGGGCCCCGGCGAGTACGCCCACGTCCTTGTCGACGAAGCCCAGGACCTGTCACCGATGCAGTGGCGGATGCTCGGTCGCCGCGGCCGCTACTCGTCGTGGACGGTCGTCGGCGACGCCGCACAGGCGTCGTGGCCGGATGCCGTGGAGGCCGGGCGCGCCCGCGAGGAAGCCTTCGGCACGCAGGAACGTCGCCTCTTCCACATGGACACCAACTACCGCAACGCCCGCGAGATCTTCGACTACGCGGCGGAGGTCGTCCGGGCCCACGTGCCGGATGCCGACATCCCCCAGGCCGTCCGCGAGACCGGCTTCGACCCGGTCGACACCACCGYCGCTGACGGTGGCTGGGAAGCCGCCGCGACCTCGGCTGTCGAGACCCTCCTCGACGAGGTGGAGGGCTCGATCGCGGTCATCACGCCGTCGAGGTATGCCGCGTCGCTGGCAGCGCTGGGTGCCCTCAGCGACCGGGTCGGCGTCATCGACCCCATGTCGACCAAGGGCCTGGAGTACGACGCCACGGTCATCATCGACCCCGACGAGATCGCGGCCGAGTCCCCGGGTGGTGTGCGGGTCCTCTATGTCGCGCTCACCCGCGCCGCGCACCGGATGACCGTGCTCCGGCCTGCGCCGCACCTCGCCTGATCGTGCTCCGGCCTGGTCCGCGCACCGGGTGAACGCGCCTGGACGCACTTGACCAATGTTTGCCCTTGTCTTGACCAAGTCTTGACGATCTATCGTCCTAGTTTGGGATGATTTGCTCTGTTTTGGCATCCTCAAAACGGACACGCAGGGGTGCCAGCTCGGCCCATGCCTTTACTCTTTCTTTACTATTACTTTACCTCTCAAGGGGATTCCCATACCTGCAGTTGAAGGTATGGGCGCCCATCGCACTTGAGGGGGAAAACCATGATGTCCACGCGCACCCAGGCCGTACTCGCCCTGACTCTCGCGACAGGACCGCTGCTCATCGCCACCACGGCGCACGCGGCCAGCACCTGCGGCGAGCCGGCCCAGGCGGCAGTCCACGAGACGGTCCACCACGATGCCGAGGACGTGGTCGTCGGCCAGCAGAAGGTGGTGGACGTGCCAGCCCAGCCGGCAGTCCCGGCCGTCTTCGGCACGGAGTCCTACGAGGTCACGCCTGCCGTCCCGGCGGTGCCCGAGGTGACGAGCACCGAGTCCGAGTGGAGGCTGAGCAACACCACCGGGCCCGAGGGCGACGCCTGGGGCCTGACCGGACAGACCAAGGACCACGACGCCGTCAGCCAGGTGCAGTCCGAGTGGACCAAGGTGACGCAGACGTCCGAGTACGAGTGGGTGCTCAAGGTCGTCGACCAGGCAGCAGGCACGACCGTGGTCCACCACGACGCCCTCTACCGCACGGACACGATCCCGGCGACCTACAAGGACGTCGTGGTGCCGGCGACGTACAAGGACGTGCTGGTTCCGGCGACCTACACCCAGGTCGTCGACGTCCCCGCACACACGGTCCACCACGACGCGGTGTACGACCTGAGCCTCTTCGCCTACGTCAACAAGCACGGGGCGATCAGGTACGAGGTGGAGGGCTGGAACGTGCCGGACGAGCACGACGCGGGATGGACCAGGATCGCCCCGGCCCAGCACCCGGTCATCACGCCCGGGTGGGACGAGGCGGTCGCCGCGACCTACAAGACCGTCGTCGACGTCCCGGCGCACACGACCACGGTCCTCGACGTCCCGGAGCACACCGACACCGTCGTGGACGTGGCCGGGCACACCGTCGAGGTGCTGGTGACGGCCGCCTGGGACGAGACCGTCGACGTGCCCGAGGTGAGCCACGAGGACCGAATGTGGACCGGCTCCGCGACCGACGCGCCGGGAGCCGGGTGGGCGCGCAGCAGCGCGGACCCGCGTGTGACGACGGAGTCGGACACGGTCCACACCGTCGGTGACGAGCTGGCCCCCGAGGGCTATGCCCTGGTCGACCAGGTGACCACCGTGATCACGCCCGCGTACAGCGAGTACGAGTGGGCACGCACCGTGGTCACGACCCCTGGCCAGGCGGCGGTCCCCGCGGTGATGGGCGAGCGTGACGTGCTGGTCACCCCGGAGGTCCCGGCGACCGACGAGGTCTTCCACATGGAGGATCTCGTGGTCACCATCCCGGCCAGTGACGAGACACGGTTGGTCTCCGCCGCCGTCCCCGCCAGCCCGGCGTGCGCGAGCGATGTGGCCAGCCCCGCCGATCCAGCCAGCCCCGCTGACCCGGCCAGCCCCGCTGACAGCCCGCGGTCGGCCAGTGCCATCCCCGCCGCCCTGGCTTTCACCGGTGCAGACGCCGGGAACTACCTCGCCGGCGGGCTCGTCCTGGTCTTCCTCGGCGCCGGCGTGATCGTCGCCGCCCGCCGCGGACGGGAAGAGACCTCGGACTGACAGACCGCACAACGGCCGTTGCTCGGCACGACGGGTCCCACGGATCCCGTGTTGTCGAGCAACGGCCGTTCTGCGTGACGGGGGTCAGGCGCGGAGCAGCTGCTGCAGCCCGGTCCGCCAGCGCTCTGCCGTCGGCATGGAGAACGGTGCCGCCCCGGAGCGGATCTCGTCGACCACTCGCGCGCACTCGTGGTTGCCGACGGGGTCCCCCAGCCAGTCGCCGTGCTCGTCAGCACCGAGGTAGACCAGGTCTGCCCCGTGATGACGCCGGCCGCCCCACTTGGTGAACCGAACGCGAACGCGGTGACCCGGCGGGAACCGGGCCGCGGGCTCAGTCACCGAGGTCACCACCTCCCCTACCAGACGCTGAGCGCCCGCTCAGGCGCCGAGCAGCGAGTGGCGACTGATGATCTCGTCGCGGCCGGGGCCCACGCCGATGGCGGAGACCCGAGCGCCGATGAGCTCCTCGAGCCTCAGCACATAGGCCTGGGCATTCGCCGGCAGGTCCTCGAAGGTGCGGCACTTGGTGAGGTCCTCCCACCAGCCAGGCAGGTCCTCGTAGATCGGCTTGGCGTGGTGGAAGTCGGTCTGGTTCACCGGCATCTCGTCGTGCCGGACCCCGTCGACGTCGTAGGCCACGCACACCGGGATGGTGTCGAGCCCCGTCAGCACGTCGAGCTTGGTGACGACGAAGTCGGTGACGCCGTTGATCCGCGTGGCGTAGCGGCCGACCACGGTGTCCACCCATCCGCAGCGGCGCGGGCGGCCCGTGGTGGTGCCGAACTCGGCCCCGGTCTTGCGCAGGAACTCGCCGTTGGCGTCGAACAGCTCGGTCGGGAACGGGCCCTCGCCCACCCGCGTCGAGTAGGCCTTGAGGATGGCGATGACGGTGTTCACCCGCGTCGGCGGGATGCCCGAGCCGGTGCAGGCGCCACCGGCCGTCGCGCTCGACGACGTGACGAAGGGGTAGGTGCCGTGGTCGACGTCGAGCAGGGTCGCCTGTCCGGCCTCCAGCAGCACGGTCTTGCCGTCGTTGAGGGCCTGCTCCAGCACGAGGGAGGTGTCGGCGACCATGGGACGCAACCGCTCGGCATACCCGAGGAGCTCGTCCATCACCTCGTCGACCTCGACGGCCCTGCGGTTGTAGATCTTGGCGAGGACCTGGTTCTTCAGGGCGAGGGCCGCCTCGACCTTCTGCCGCAGGATCTTCTCGTCGAAGAGGTCCTGGACGCGGATGCCGTTGCGCGCCATCTTGTCGGCATAGGTCGGGCCGATGCCGCGGCCGGTCGTGCCGATCTTGCGCGACCCCAGGAAGCGCTCCGTGACCTTGTCGAGGACGCGGTTGTAGGGCGCGATGATGTGCGCGTTGGCGCTGACGAGCAGGCGGGACGTGTCGACACCCCGGGCCTCGAGGCCGTCGAGCTCCTCGAACAGCACCGCCAGGTCGATGACGACGCCGTTCCCGATGACTGGTGTGCAGGTCGGGGTGAGGATGCCCGAGGGCAACAGGTGCAGGGCGTACTTCTCCCGCTTGCCGTCCTTCTCGATGACGATGGTGTGGCCGGCGTTGTTCCCGCCGTTGAACTTCACGACGTAGTCGACGTCGCTGCCCATCAGGTCGGTGGCCTTGCCCTTGCCCTCGTCGCCCCACTGGGCGCCCACGAGCACGATTGCCGGCATACCCGCACCTCTCCATGTCTGCGTCGGTGACCGAGTCGGTCACCGTGGTCATGCAGCAGGCCCCGTGGTGTTCGCACGGGGCCCGTACCGGGAAAGGCTACCGGTCCGCGGTCTCGCGAGGGGAGCCGAGTTCACCGCTGGCCGCCGCCAGCCCGAGCTGGAACCTCGTCTGCACCCCGTGTCGAGCCATCAGGGCTGCCACCCGTCGCCGCACCGTGCGCAGGCTGCAGCCGAGGTAGCGCGCGATCGACTCGTCCTTCAGACCGAGTCCCAGCAGCTTGACCAGGCGCAGGTCCTCGTCGTCCTGGTCGTCGTCGGGCACCACCGGAAGGGCTCGCTCGAAGGCCCGGTCGAACAGCTGCGTGAACGCCGCGATGAGCATCGGGTCACGGACCATGACGTAGTCGCTGTGGGCGTTGCCCCACTCGGAGACGGCCACGAGCGAGTGCTGGTCGAAGATCGTGAACTCGCTCGGCGGGGCCATCGACAGCCGCTGCTCCTCGCCGGCCGCCGCGAACGACTGCACCCAGGCGCGGCCGTCCTCGCCGTCCATGATGTCCCTCGGATAGATCGTCCGCTGGCGGAACCGCCCCTGCGCCAACAGGTCCTGGTTGAGCCGGAAGTTCTCCTGCTCCAGCCCTGCCCCCACGTCGACGCTCATCGTGCAGACCCTGGACATGCCGATGGTGTTCTGGAGCAGGTACCGCAGCATCGGGGCCGCCATGTCGGCCGCGAGCGGTTCGAAGGCTCCGCTGTTGCGCGCGTCGCGGGTGGCCCTACCGGCCGAGAGCTGGAAGAGCGCGTAGCGGACCTCGGCCAGCTCGGCCCTGCGCGCCTCGAGCTGGCGCTCGCCACGTTCGAGGACTCCGAACAGGCGCTCCATGGGATCCGTGAGCATCCGTTCCACGTCGCGAGACGAGGCATCGCCGCTGGTCAAGACGCCTCCCACGCCGAAGTGACATCATCTGTCCTTTGGCAGCATAGTGCCACTCAGGGTGCCTTCAGGAGGGCACAATGACCGGACGCTGCTCGTCAGGCGGCAGGGGACGACATTGACGAGTTGCCACACGCGGGTTCCGGCCCGCGGCAGGGGGCGACGCCGGGGGACGGGATCTGGGAAATCGGGTCCGGTCCCCCGGCGTCACTGTTTCTCGCGGCTCAGAGACCGAGCTCGCGCGCACCCGTCATCGAGGAGTCGCGCAGGAACTGCGCACACCGCAGCTCTTCCTCGGTCTCGCCGATCGCGCCGGCGGCCTTGGACAACGCGGCCAGCGCCCGCAGGAAGCCCCGGTTCGGCTCGTGCTCCCACGGCACCGGACCCTGGCCGCGCCAGCCGTTCTTGCGCAGCGAGTCCAGCGCCCGGTGGTAGCCGGTGCGAGCGTAGGCATAGCCCTCGACCGTGCGACCGTCCGCGAGCGCGTCCTCGGCCAGCGTGGCCCAGGCCAGCGACGACGTCGGGTATGCCGCGGCCACCTGGTCCGCTGCGACGCCCTCCTCGAGCTTGGCCGCAGCGGGGTCGACGGGCAGCCGGGTCTCGGGGATGCCGAGAAGGTTGTCGCTCATGCGTGGGTGCCGGCCGAGCGGAGGTTCTCGCAGGCCTCGACGACGCGAGCCGCCATGCCGGCCTCGGCCTCCTTGCCCCAGGCGCGCGGGTCGTACTGCTTCTTGTTGCCGACCTCGCCGTCGATCTTGAAGACGCCTTCGTAGTTGCTGAGCATGTAGCCGGCGACCGGACGCGTGAAGGCGTACTGCGTGTCGGTGTCGACGTTCATCTTCACGACGCCGTAGTCCACGGCAGCCGCGATCTCCTCGGCCGTCGAGCCGGACCCGCCGTGGAAGACCAGGTCGAACGGCTTGGCGTCGGCGGCCAGTCCCTTGGCCGAGACGACGGCGTCCTGGGCGGCCTTGAGGATCTCGGGGCGGAGCTTGACGTTGCCCGGCTTGTAGACGCCGTGGACGTTGCCGAAGGTCAGCGCGGTGAGGTAGCGGCCCTGTTCGCCCAGGCCGAGCGCCTCGACGGTCGCGAGCGCGTCCTCGGGCGTGGAGTAGAGCTTGTCGTCGATCTTGCCCTCGACGCCGTCCTCCTCGCCGCCGACGACGCCCACCTCGATCTCGAGGATGATGTGCGCGGCCTTGGCCAGGCCGAGCAGCTCGCGGGCGATCTCGAGGTTCTCGTCGAGCGGCACCGCGGAGCCGTCCCACATGTGCGACTGGAACCACGGCGTGCCACCCGCCTTCACGCGCTCGGCGGAGGCCGCCAACAGCGGGCGGACGAAGCCGTCGAGCTTGTCCTTGGGGCAGTGGTCGGTGTGCAGGGCGATGTTGACGTCGTACTTCTTGGCGACTTCGTGGGCGTAGGCCGCGAGCGCGATGGAGCCCGTCACCATGTCCTTGACGGTCGGGCCGGAGAGGTACTCCGCGCCACCGGTCGACACCTGGACGATGCCGTCGCTGCCGGCCTCGGCAAAGCCGCGGATCGCCGCGTTCAGCGTCTGCGAGGACGAGATGTTGATCGCGGGGTACGCGAAGGAGCCGGCCTTCGCGCGGTCCAGCATGTCGGCATACACCTCGGGGGTGGCGATGGGCATGGAAGTCTCCTTCGACTCGTGCGTGCGTCGGCCTTGCGTCGTCGCCGATCTTTGCACGACCCGCTCGCGACCGGACACCCGTGTCTCAGGCTGGTTGGTCAGTCGGCCGCGCCCATCGCCGCGGCTCAGTCCCCCTGGGGGCCCAGGGCCGCCTGGCGCTCACGGAGCAGGGCGCGTTCCGCCTCGTTGCCGCAGCGCTCGATGGCGATGGCGTATGCCGCGGCCGCGCCTTCGCGGTCGCCGGCGCGGGTGAGCAGCTCGGCCCGGACTGCGGGCAGTCGGTGGCTGTGGGCGAGCAGGTCGTCCAGCCCCATCAGGGCGGCCAGCCCGTCTCGCGGTCCGCGCGCCTCGGCGACGGCCACGGCGCGGGCCAGCCTCGCGCTGGGGGTGGGCGTCAGCGCCACGAGGTCGTCGTAGAGGGCGACGACCCGGTCCCAGGCCGTCGCGGCGGCGGTCGGCGCGGTGGCGTGCTCGACCGCGATCCGGGCCTGCACGGCATACCCGGCCGCCTGGAGGGTGATCGGGCCGGTGAGGCTCGGCGACCCGAGCAGCCGCACGGCCTCGTCGACCTCGTCGCTGTGCCAGCGCGCCCGGTCCTGGTCGGGCAGCAGCACGATGCGGCCGGCTTCGTCGACCCGGGCGTCACGACGTGAGTGCTGGAGCAGCATCAGGGCGAGGAGGGCAACGAGCACCGGGGAGTCGGGGCGCAGGGCGAGCACGACGCGAACCAGCCGGATCGCCTCGCCGGCGAGGCCGGTGCGCACGGCGTCGGGACCGGAACCGGGGGCGTAGCCGGCCGTGAAGGCGAGGTAGGCGGTCTGGGCGACGGTGTCGAGTCGCTCGGGCAGCGCCTCCGCGGAAGGAACCGCGAAGGGGATGCCGGTGGTGACGATCTTGCGCTTGGCGCGGGTGATGCGGGCCGCCATGGTGGGCTCTGGCACGAGGAACAGGCGGGCGATGTCGGCGGTGCTCACACCGAGCACCAGCCGCAGCGCCAGGGCGCTCGCCGTGGCGGGGTCGAGCGCGGGGTGGGTGCACATGAGGACCAGGCGCAGGAGGTCGTCCTCGACCAGGTCGCCGGGGTCGGCGCGCACGGGCGATCCCTCCTTCCCTTCTGCCTCCACGATCAGCAGTGGCGCCTTGCGGTGGGCCATCGACTCGGCGCGAAGCCGGTCGAGGACGCGGCGCCTGGCCGCTGTGTGGAGCCAGGCCGCCGGGTTGTCGGGGGCGCCGTCCCTCGTCCAGCGCCGGGTCGCGGTCTCGACCGCGTCGGCGAGCGCGTCCTCGACGAGGTCCAGCCGTCGGAAGCGCGCCAGGAGCAGCGACGTGAGCCGTCCCCACTCCTCGCGAACCACGGTGGCCAGCACCTCGGCGGGGTCGCCGGGCGGCCCGGCGGGGTCGCCGGCGGTCATCTGGTCACAGGCTCTCGTAGCCCTCGACGCCCACCACGGACCGGATCTCGACCGTGTACGCCTTCGGCAGCAGCCGGCCGGCCGCTATGGCCGCATCGAGATCCGGCAGCTCGACGTCGTAGTAGCCGCCGATCTGCTCGGAGAGCTCGACGAACGGGCCGTCGCTGACGACGTCCGATCCACCGCCACCACGCCGGATCGTGGTCGCGAGGTCGGCGTCGCTCAACGCCGCGCTGCTCACTCGTCGTCCGTGCTCGTCGACATACCGCTCGAACGCGTGGTGGGCATCGAAGTACTCCTGCCGGACCTCCTCGCCTGCCTCGGCCCAGCGACCGGGCTCGTAGGCGATCAGGACGACGTACCTCACGGCGGACACCCCCGGGCGCCGCTCACGACCGAGACGACGTACTCGGTCATGCCGCCCTCACATGCCTTCGACCAGCTGGCGGATCTCGATGGCGTCGTGGAACGGCGTCGAGAGGAGTCGGCCGCAGACCTTGGCCAGGTCGTCCGGGTCGGAGGTCTCCACCACGTAGTAACCGCCGACCTGCTCGGCGCTCTCGGCGTACGGGCCGTCGGTCACGGAGACCTCGTCGATGGCGGACCCGCGGACCACGCGCGCCTGTCCTGACGGAGTCAGCTGGGCACCGCCGGTCATCTTGTGCCCGCGCTCGGCGAGCAGCTGGACGAACTCTCCGTGGGCGGCCGAGAGGTCGGTACGCTCCTGCTCTGAGGCAGTCCCGTAACGGGCTTCGTCGGCCGGCAGCAGGACGATGTACTGGGTCATGGCTGTTCCTCTCATCGGTGGGTACTTCCACCCTGATGACGGGCGAGCGGGGTGCTATTCGACAGCCTGCCCGAAAATGTTGCGCCGCACCCAGGCATGCATGGCGATGGCGGCCGCGGCACCCGCGTTGATCGAGCGCGTCGACCCGAACTGCTCGATGTGCAGCACGACCTCACACGCCTGACGCATCTGTGGCGAGAGGCCCGGACCCTCCTGCCCGAAGACGAGCACGCACTCGCGCGGCAGGTCGTAGGTCTCCAAGGGCAGCGAGCCGGRCAGGTTGTCGATCCCGATGAGAGGTATGCCGCGTGGCCGGCCGTCCGCGCCGGGGCCCGCAACCGTCCCAGTCCCCGTGTCGCCGCCGGCTGTCGCGGCCCACGCGACGAGGTCCTCCACGGTCGGGTGGTGGTGCTCGTGCTGGTAGCGGTCGGTCACCATCGCCCCGCGGCGGTTCCACCGTCGTTTGCCCACGATGTGGAAAGCCTTGGCGTTGAAGGCGTTCGCCGTCCTGATGACCGACCCGATGTTGAAGTCGTGACCCCAGTTCTCGACCGCCACGTGGAAGGCGTGGCGACGGGTGTCCAGGTCGGCGACGATCGCGTCGTGCCGCCAGTAGCGGTAGCCGTCGACCACGTTGCGGCGGTCGCCGTCACGCAGCAGGTCGGCATCCCAGTGGTCGCCGGCCGGCCACTCGCCCACCCAGGACCCGACGCCGACCTCGTCGCTCGGGCTCGCCTCGTCCTTCACGCCCGTCTCGTCGCTCACGTCCGCCACCCTAGGCCGAGTGCTCAGCAGACCTTCGCTCGCTCAGCACACGCTGCACCCTGTGCTGAGAGAGGCAAGGTCTGCTGGCAGAAGTTGGGGGGATCCACGGCTGGGAGTGCCCCTGCCAGATCCAGCACAGGCTCCTCTCAGGTGAGGATTCGGGCGGGCGCGGGCACGCGGCATACCCTTGAGCCCATGCACTCACTCAGCACCAACTGGATGGACCCCCAGTGGCTCCTGGACCACTTCGGCTCCCAGTTCTTCTGGGTGAGCGTGGCGATCGTCTTCATCGAGTGCGGGCTGCTCTTCCCGATCCTGCCCGGCGACTCGCTGCTCTTCGCCATCGGGCTGTTCATCAGCACCGGCGACTTCTCGATGAACCTCGTGGTCGCCCTGGTGGTCCTGAGCATCGCGGCGTTCGCGGGCAACGTCGTCGGCTACGAGATCGGCCGCGCCGTGGGCCGGCCGCTCTATGAGCGCGACGGACGCATCCTCAAGAAGAAGTACTTCGACCAGAGCCACGCCTTCTTCGAGAAGCACGGCGCCAAGGCCCTGGTCATCGGCCGGTTCGTGCCGATCGTGCGCACTTTCATCACCGTCGTCGCCGGGGTGAGCCGGATGGACCGGCGGCACTTCTTCGTCTGGAGCGGTGTCGGCGCCGTCCTGTGGGTGTGGGTCGTGACGTTGCTCGGCTACTTTCTGGGCAACTCCTTCCCCGCACTCAAGGACCACCTCGAGCTGGCCATCCTGGCGATCGTGGCCGTGTCGGTGCTCCCCATGGTCGTCGAGGTGATCCGGGCCCGGCGCGGCCGGACCGCTGTGGAGGAGATCGTGGACGAGACCGGCGAGGCCATCGACGACCTGCGTGACGACCGCGTCTGACCGCGGCACCGCCTCAGAGCTCGATCAAGCCAGCCCGGTATGCCGCGGTGACGGCTGCCGTGCGATCGGTCACCCCGAGCTTCTCGAAGGCCCGCAGGAGGTGCGTCTTCACGGTGGCCTCCCCGATGTGCAGCTCGCGCCCGACCTCCGCGTTGGACAGGCCCTTGGCGACGCACCGCACCACCTCGGTCTCTCGGTCGGTCAGCGTCGGCGCCGCGGGCGCGCGCATCCGGCTCGCCAGCCGCGCGACGACGGGAGGAGCCAGCACGGTCTCGCCGCGCGCCGCCCGGCGGATGGCGTCGGCCAGGGTCTCGCGGGGCGCGTCCTTGAGCAGGTAGCCGTTGGCGCCCGCCTCCACCGCCCTGACGATGTCGGCGTCGGTGTCATAGGTCGTGAGCACCAGGACCGCCGGAGCAGGTTCGACCGCCCGCATCCTGGCCGTGGCGTCGGCGCCGTCCATGACCGGCATGCGCAGGTCCATGAGCACCACGTCGGGGTTCAGCCGGGCCGCGAGCACCACCGCCTCGGCTCCGTCCGCGGCCTCGCCGACCACCTCGAAGTCCGGGTGCTCGGAGAGCATCGCCACCAGGCCCATGCGGACGACGGGATGGTCGTCGACCACCAGGAGGCGCAACGCCATCGGGGCACCTCCACCCTCGGTCACCGGGGCACCTCCACCCTCAGTCGCGACCCGGCGCCCGGCCTGCTGTCCACGTCGAACCGGCCGCCGACCTCGGTGGCGCGGGCCGTCGCTCCGTCGAGTCCGTAGCCCCGGACCCCCGCAGCGGGGTCGAAGCCAACGCCGTCGTCGGTGACCACGAGCGCGACGGGACCGTCCGCGGCATACGACAGGAACACCTCGAAGCTGGAGGCGCCCGAGTGACGTCGCACGTTGGACAGCCCCTCCTGGGCGGTGCGCAGCAGCACCACCTCGGAGTTGGCCGACAGGACGACCGGTTCCCCGTCGACGCGCAGCGTCCCCACCATCCCGCTCTCCGCCGAGACCGCGTCGACGAGCCGCTGCAACGCCTCGGAGAGGGTGCGCGACTGGAGGTGTCCGGGGGTCATCTCGGCGACGATGAGCCGGGCTTCGGAGAGGTTGTCCGCGGCGGTCTGCTCGATCAGCTGCAGTCGCTCGCGGACGGCGGCGAGGTCACCGCGGTCCAGCGCCAGCTCGGTGGCCCGGGCCAGCGTCACCACCGAGGTGAAGCCCTGCGCGAGGGTGTCGTGGATCTCGCGCGAGATGCGCTCCCGCTCGCCAGCGACGCCCTGCGCGCGCTCGGCCGCGGCGAGCTCGGCCTGGGTGCGGTGCAGCTCGTCGATCGTTCGGGCCCGATGGTCGGCCTCCCGGATGATCCGGTCGATGAACAGCCCCAGGGTCAGGGAGAGCACGAGCATGATCACGGTGCTGATGGCGATGCCGACGAACTCGTCGCCCGTGCGGGGCGCCTGCCACATGCGCACGAGCCCGATCCCGACCACAGCCAGGACCACCGTCACGGCCGCCTTGTTGCGCGTCAGGATCGCCCAGGTCTGGGGGAAGAGCCCGAACGTGAGGATCCACGCGGTGCCCGTGCCGTCGAGCGACATCAGGACGACCATCAGCCCCCAGGCGAGCGCCATGTAGACGAAGCCGGCCACAGGATCACGCTCACCCATCCCACGACGGCCCCACACGGCATACGCGGCACCGATGGCGGCCACGATCGCGAGGCGCCAGCCGAGGTGCTGCTCGTCCTCCGCGACCATGACCACGACGGTGGTGACGACCAGCGCCGCGAACAGCCCGTGCCACCAGTGCAGCTGGCCGTGCCACATCTCGTCGAGGGGTGCCACATCTCGTCGAGGG